>NZ_DAOLAJ010000040.1:0-32547 GCF_035325185.1 Enterovirga sp.
GGCGATCTCGCCCTCTCGCGCGTGCTGCTCATGAACGATGCGCGCTTTCCCTGGCTCATTCTCGTGCCGCGCCGGGCGGATGTCAGCGAGTTGACCGACCTGTCCTGCGCGGACGCGGCGGCGCTGATGGAAGAGATCCGGCTCGCGACCCGCGTGATGCTGGAAATGGCGAGGCCCGACAAGGTCAATGTCGGCGCGCTCGGCAACATGGTGGCGCAGCTTCACATCCATGTGATCGGCCGGTTCCGTTCCGATCCCGCCTGGCCCGGCCCCGTCTGGGGCCACGGCGCCCGCATCTCCTATCCCGACCACGCGGCCGCCGCGCTCGCCGACCGTGCCGCGACCCTCTTTGCCAAGGCTTGAGACATGACGCGTCCCCTGGAACTCGGCTTCGCGGTCAACCTGCTCGACCGCTCGGGCGCCGAGCGGGAGGAGGGAGACTATGCGCAGATCGCCGCCCATCCCGACACGCTGCATGTCGTCATTTCGGGGGAATCGGCGGTGTTGCTCAACGGGTCGGAACAGGCGACGGCGCTCCTGCCGGCGGCGCGCCTCGCGGGCGAGACGGTGATCGAGCGGACCTTTCTCGGCCGGCTGGACGGGCGTCCGGTGCTGGGCGCGCTGCTCGAGGCGGCGCGCGGGCAGGAATTGAAGGACGATCTCTCGCTGCTCGTGACGGATCTGCGCTCGATCGCGATCGAGCGGCCCGTCCCGGCCGGCGAGATCGGCCTCCTGGCCCAGGCCAAGTCGCTCCTGCACTGGCATCTGCGCCGCCGCCACTGCGCCAATTGCGGCGCCCGGACCAGCCCGGCCCAGGCCGGGCAGCGGCGCGACTGCGCGGCCTGCGGGGCGCAGCATTTCCCGCGCACCGACCCGGTCACCATCATGCTCGTGGCGCGGGGGGATCATTGCCTGCTCGGACGCCAGAGCCGGTTCGTCCAGGGCAGCTATTCCTGCCTCGCCGGCTTCGTCTCTCCCGGCGAGACCATCGAGGACGCGGTGCGGCGCGAGGTCAGGGAAGAGGCCGGCATCCGCGTCGGGAAGGTGCGCTACATGCTCTCGCAGCCCTGGCCTTTTCCGTCTTCCCTCATGATCGGCTGCCTCGGCGAGGCGCTGGAGGAGACGCTCACCATCGATTTCGACGAATTGGAGGATGCCCGCTGGTTCCCGCGCGAGGAGGTCGCCGCCATGCTGGAGCGCCGCCACGAGGGGGGCCTCATCACCCCGCCGCAGATGGCCATCGCCCATCACCTGATCCGGGCCTGGGTCGACGGTGCTTCGCCGACGGGATGAGCTGAGCGCGCATGAATCTCTGGCTTCGGCTCGTCGTCACGATCGTCTCGGCGCTTTTCGGGCCGAGGATCCCGCCGCCGGACGGGATCTCGCGCCTGCGCTTCCGCGTCTGGCCGCACGATCTCGACCTGTCGATGCACATGAATAACGGCCGCTATCTCGGCATCATGGATCTCGGCCGGCTCGACCTGATCCTGCGCTCGGGTCTCTGGCGGTCGATCCTGCGACGCCGCTGGACCCCGGTCCTCGACGCGGCGATCATCCGCTATCGGCGCGAGCTGCGCGCCTTCCGGGCCTTCCGGCTGGAGACGCGCATCCTGTGCTGGACCGGCGCGACCCTGCTGATCGAGCAGCGCATGCTCTCGGAGGGGCCCGACGGCGAGATCCTGCACGCCGTCGCCATCCACCGCGCGGGGATCTACGACCGCCGCGCCAGGAGCTATGTCACCATCGAGCGCCTGATGAAGGAGATCGGCATCCGGGCGACGAGCCCCGCGCCGCCGGACGCCGTCGCCGCCTTCCTCGCCGCCGAGGATGCGCTCCGGCGCTCGGGGTGAGGCCGGTCAGCCGGCCGCGGCGAGCTTGTCCTGGGTCTTCGTCTCGAAGTCGCTCGCATCGTGGCGCTCGTGGAGCTGGCCCGCGGGATCGCCGGTGATCCGGTTGACCATGCGGCCGCGCTGCACGGCGGGGCGGCGGAAGACCGTCTCCGCCCAGCGCTGCACATGCTTGTAGTCCTGGACGGACAGGAACTCGGCGGCCTCGTAGAGCCAGCCCTTCGCGAGCCCCCCGTACCAGGGCCAGATCGCCATGTCGGCGATGGTATAGTCGGGGCTGGCCACGAACTCGCTCTCTGCGAGGCGCTTGTCGAGCACGTCGAGCTCGCGCTTCACCTCCATCGCGAAGCGGTTGATGGGATATTCCATCTTGAAGGGGGCGTAGGCGTAGAAATGGCCGAAGCCGCCGCCGAGATAGGGGGCCGAGCCCATCTGCCAGAAGAGCCAGGAGAAGCAGGCGGCGCGCGAAGCGGGCTCCGTCGGCAGGAAGGCGCCGAATTTCTCGGCGAGATAGGTCAGGATCGCCCCCGATTCGAAGACGCGGATCGGCGTCGGGCCGCTGCGGTCCATCAGCGCCGGGATCTTGGAATTCGGGTTCACCTCGACGAAGCCCGAGCCGAACTGGTCGCCCTCGGTGATCCTGATGAGCCAGGCATCGTATTCGGCGCCCTTGTGCCCGAGCGCCAGAAGCTCCTCGAGCATGATCGAGACCTTCTGGCCGTTGGGCGTCGCCAGGGAATAGAGCTGGAGCGGGTGCTTGCCGACGGGCAGTTCCCTGTCGTGGGTCGGGCCGGAGACGGGGCGGTTGATGGCGGCGAATTTCCCTCCGCTCGGCTGGCTCCAGGTCCAGACCTTCGGCGGGACGTAGTCGGTTGTCTCGGTCATGCTGATGCTCCAGATACGGGCGCGCCCCCGATCGGAGCGCCAGGCCCTGCCGGCTCGGGAGAATGTGAGGCGGAGAGACGCCTGCGTCCACCGTTCGGGAATGCGTTTGCGGCATGGGACCTCGGCGCGCTTCGGCCGGGGATGGGGAGAGAGAGATGACGAGAGAGCCCGTCGAGGTCCTCGATGAATTGACCGCGGGCCGCTTCACCTGCCGGGCCTATCGTCCCGATCCCGTGCCGGAGGAGGTGATCCGGGGCATCCTGCGGATCGCGGGCCGCACCCCCTCCTGGTGCAACGTGCAGCCTTGGCAGGTGGTGGTCGCCTCCGCCGAGAGCACCGAGAAATTCCGCCGCGCCCTCATGGAGGAGGCCCGCGCCGATCCGCACGGGGCTTCGGATATTCCCTTTCCCCCCGGCTATCACGGCATCTACAAGAAGCGGCGGCAGGAGATCGGCTATCAGCTCTACGCGGCGCTCGGCATCGCCCGCGAGGACAGGGAGCGCCGCGAGGCGCAGAGCTTCGAGAATTTCCGCCTGTTCGGCGCCCCGCATGTCGCGATCGTGACGTTGCCCGGGGAGATCGGCCCCTATGCGATCGCCGATTGCGGAAGCTTCGTCGGATCCTTCCTGCTTGCCGCTCGGGCTCATGGCGTCGACACGACGCCCCAGGCGGCCCTCGCTCACCATTCCGCTTTCATCCGCCGATATTTCGACATCCCGGACGGCCAGAAGATCCTTTGCGGGATCTCGTTCGGCTATGCCGACAAGGAGCATCCCGCCAACAGCTACCGCACCGCTCGCGTCCTCACGGAAGAGATCGCGCGGATGGTCTGATCTCCGCGCCTCGCACGGGGAGACGAGGCGGAAAACCGAATTCCCCTTTCCCGCGGCATGCTCTAGAGAGACCGGCCGGGGGCCCGTAGCTCAGCTGGATAGAGCAGCCGCCTTCTAAGCGGCAGGTCGCAGGTTCGAGCCCTGCCGGGCTCGCCAAATCTAACTAATTGAAATCACAGCGATTTCAAGGAGTTTTCATGTCCGACGGGTCCGAGGGAATAGGAATTTCTCACCTGTTTTTGGCGGCCTAGACGCCTCAGACACCCCCAAATCCCGTCAAAAGTCCCAACAGATTCCCAACGGGAAGGCCCCGCTCACAGCCTCGAATAGGCTTGCTCGCCGCGAAGGCCCCCTCCAATGTCGCGCATCATGTGATCGCGGGGGGGGATGGGCCGCCTTCCGGCGTAGAGCCGACGGGATTTATTATAAAATAATATTGAATTATAATTATATCATAATGCTAAATAGATATGCGCCATATTTAATTAAAATATATCATAGACAACACAAGGTGCGACGCGGTAGTCGCGAGTTTTGAAATTACCGACCGAACTTTCCGGTTGGCTTTCCAGCCCTCTCCGTGTTGCAACCACGGAGAGGGCTTTTCTTTTGTAAGATATTATGTGGCGCGATTAAATGTCGGAATGCACTATTCGCTCTTCCGGAATTATTTTGACAAACATCCATCCATGCGAGGTGCCGCCGATTGGTCCGAGTTCGTGGCGGGCATGGCGGAATTGTGCAAGCCAAGGCTCGCGAACAACCATGTCAAAACACACGGGACGCCTGCCATCTCCCCGGCTCTCTATGATCCAGAATCGACGCGCGGAAATCACAACGGGATCGGATGGGGCGCCTGGATCGCGGTTGATGTCGATAATGAAGGACTTGTCCGGTGCGATTCAACCGACCATGACAACGACCTTGCCCATGACCTGCCGCTGCTCCAGCTTGGAAATGGCCTCGCCTGCCTTCTCCATGGGGAAACGGGCGGAGATCCGCGGACGCACGGCGCCGCGCACGTACAGATCGACCAGCTCGCGGTTATTCAGAGCGTCCGCCGCAGGATCGGCTTCCGCAAAGCCAGCCCAGAAAACACCGACGATCTGACACGACTTCAATAATGGCAGATTCAACGGGATCTTCGGGATGCCGGCGGGGAATCCGACCACAAGATAACGACCGTTCCGGGCGATGGCGCGCAAAGCCGGTTCGGCGTAAGGACCGCCGACCGCGTCGTAGATCACGTCGGCCCCGTCCGCGCCGCAAGCATCCTTGAATGCGTTGGATAGCTTCTTCGAGGTTTCGCGGTCGAGTTCACCTGTCGGATAGACGATGCCCGCGTCTGCCCCGTGCGCGCAGGCAAAGTCCACCTTCTCCTGCGAGGAGGCCGCCGCGATCACGCGGGCTCCGCGCGCCTTGCCGATCTCGACTGCGGCGATGCCGACGCCGCCGGCGGCACCAAGTACCAGCAGCGTCTCGCCGGCTTTCAGGTCTGCCCGATCCTTCAGAGCGTGATAGGACGTTCCGTAAGTAAACAGAAAGACGGCCGCTTCGTCGAACGGCATGGAATCCGGCATCGGCGTGCACTTGCTCGCCGGAAGCGCGACGCGTTCGGCCATGCCGCCCCAGACCGTGGCGCCGATCACGCGGTCGCCCACCTGCAATCCGGTCACACCCTCTCCCAAGGCCGCGACCACTCCTGAAACCTCGCCGCCGGGTGCGAACGGACGCCGGGGACGGAATTGATACTTGTCGACGATGATCAGCGAATCCGGAAAATTCACCCCGCAGGCTCGCACGTCGAGCAAAACCTGGCCGGCCCCGACCGCCGGCTCCGGCGCATCGGCAAGAACGAGTGTGTCCGGTCCCCCTGGCTCACGACTCAGAACCGCTTTCATGTGTTTCCTCCGAGGAATTCGCTGCTGATTATCCACAAGGCCCGACAATGCGCGCCTGGGACGTGATGACTCTTCGTTGAATCGTCATCACGATCTCTCCTTTTACTTAAGCATGATCTTTTCCGAGCCGCAGCCCCGCGTCAGCGGAAGCCGGATTCCCTTTTTCGCTGACGCGGACCTCCGGTTATGATGGTTCGCTCGCCGCCGGCCTTGCGGCCACCGGCCCGCTCAGTCCACCTTCCCCCCGTAGGGCACATTGCGGTGACCGTAGCGGCGCACGCGAATATTGGCTTGCTCGCCATGCGCGACGAAGCCTTCGAGCGCGCAGAGCCGCGAGCAGTAGCTGCCGATGAGAGCCGAGGCCTCGTCCGTCAGCACACGCTGGTAGGTGCAGTTCTTGAGGAACTTGCCGACCCAGAGCCCTCCCGTGTAGCGCGCCGCCTTGTTCGTCGGCAGCGTGTGGTTGGTGCCGATCGCCTTGTCGCCATAGGCCACGTTCGTGCGCGGGCCGAGGAACAGGGCGCCGTAGTTGCGCATGTTGGCGAGGAAGTAGTCGGGATCGCGGGTCATGACCTGGACATGCTCGGAGGCGATCCGGTCTGCGACCTGCACCATCTCCTCGTCGCTCTCGACGACGCAAACGGCGCCATGCGTCTCCCATGCCTGCCGGGCGATCGGAGCCGTGGGCAGGATCTCCAGCAGGCGCTCGATCTCCCATATGGTCTCGCGGGCGAGCTTCTCGGAGGTGGTCAGCAGGACGGCCGGCGTCTCGGGGCCGTGCTCGGCCTGCCCGAGCAGGTCCGTGGCACAAAGCTCGCCGTCGACGCTGTCATCGGCGATCACCAGGGTCTCGGTTGGGCCGGCGAAAAGATCGATGCCGACACGGCCGAATATCTGCCGCTTCGCTTCGGCGACATAGGCATTCCCGGGGCCGCACAGCATGTCGACGGGCGCGATCGACTGGGTGCCGAGCGCCATCGCGCCGATGGCCTGGACCCCGCCCAGGCAGTAGATCTCGTCGGCGCCCGCGAGGTGCTGCGCGGCGACGATCGCCGGCGCCGGCCTGCCCTGGTAGGGCGGCGCGCAGGTGACGACCCGCGGCACTCCCGCGACCTTGGCGGTGATGACCGACATGTGGGCCGAGGCGAGCAGCGGATACTTCCCTCCCGGCACATAGCAACCCGCCGAGCCGATCGGAATGTTCTTGTGGCCGAGAACGACGCCCGGCAATGTCTCGACCTCGATGTCGCGGATCGACTCGCGCTGCTTTTGCGCGAAGTTGCGGACCTGGGTCTGCGCGAAGGTAATATCCTCGATATCCCGCTTGCTGAGCTGCGACAGGCAGTTCTCGATCTCGCTCTCCGTGAGCCGGTAGTTCTCCCGGTCCCATTTGTCGAACGTGACCGACAGTTCGCGCACTGCAGTGTCGCCGCGGGTGGCGATATCCGCCAGGATCGCCTCGACGGCCGCTCGTACCTTGGTGTCGGCCGCGGCGACCTCGGCCGCATCCCGTCCACGCTTGAGCCAATTCTCCATCGCGCTCTCCCTGATGGCGATGCGCACGATACCGCTGTTGCATACGAATGCAAGATGATCTTTCAAGATGATCGTCAAGTATGCGTGCGCGAACCCGTGCGGACGTGCCGGCGGGAATGCTAAGCCTTGGAAGGCGTCCATCCTTCCGGCGGAAGGCGCGCGGACGTGCGGACGACCAGCTTGCCGGGAACGATGTCGTGCACCGGCTCGACCGCGTCGCTCTCTATGAGCTTGAGCGTCACGTCGATGACGCGCTGAGCCATGAGCGGAAGCTGTTGAGAGAATGTGGTGAGTTGGAATGCCGGCCACGAGGCCAGGGCAATGTTGTCGAAGCCCACGATGGATACCGCGCGCCCGACCTCGAGGCCGAAATACGACTGGGCGGTCTGCATGACCGCAAGAGCCATCTGGTCGTTGGCGCAGAAGACCGCGTCCGGCCTGTCTCGAGCCGAGAACAGCGTGCGCGCAGCCGCGTGCGCCGCGGCGAAGTCGTAATGGCCTACGACGCGGTGCGAGAGTTTCCGTCCCGCCCGTCTCAGCGCCTGGCGGAAGCCCTGCTCGCGCTCCCGGCTCGTCGAGGTCTCCTCGATGCCGGCGACGTAGGCGAAAGATCGGTGGCTGCCGGCCAGCAGGAATTCGCCGATGGTGCGTCCGCCAAGAGCGTTCTGCCCCGTCACCGTGGTGACGGCCTTGTGATCGGTGCGGCGATTGCAGAGCACGAGAGGTACGCGCGCGCGTGTGCATTTCTCGATGAACTGCGAGGTCAGCCGCGTGGAGGCCAGGATGATGGCCTCGACCTGAAAGCGCAGCACCTCGTCGAGGGCGGGATCTGGATCGCCGCTGGGGCCGGGCGCGAAGAAAAGAATACGGTACCCCGCGGCGGCAAAGCCCTCCGACAGGATTTCCAGCATCGTCGGGTAGAACGGGTTCTCCATCGGAGCCATGGCGATGCCGATCAGGCGTGAATGCTGCTTGATCAGGGAGCGCGCGAGCAGGTTGGGCCGGTAGGCGAGTTGCTGCGCTGCCTCCATGACCTTCTCGCGCAACTCGGGAGAGATGCTGGCGCCCGGCGTGAGGGCGCGCGACACCGCCGATTGCGACACGCCGGCAAGACGCGCCACGTCGTAAGCAGTCGGACGCTTACCGCCTTTGATTTTGACCGGCATGAGAGCGGCTGGGTTGCCTCATTAGACTCAAGGTCTGCCATGCATGCCGGCACACTACGACGCAAGCATGTCGTGGCTGATCCGCTCGCCAATGCTTGCATTTGGTTCGATAGGGCTATTGCATTCGTATGCAAGGCATGTATCGTTCCCCTGCTGCCAATATGCGCGCGACGGTTTGCCGGCGCGAAGACAAGAAGCCTGGAAGGCAAGGGGGGGCAATGCGGGACAAGATCACAACCGCCGCCGAGGCCGTCGCGACGATCCGAAGCGGGGATACCCTGTGCACCTCGGGTTTCATCGGCAGCGGCGTGCCGGAGGCGCTGCTGGCCGCCTTGGAAGCCCGATTTCTGGAGACGGGCGAGCCGCGCAACCTGACTCTGATGTTCGCGGCGGGGCAGGGCGACGGGAAGGATCGCGGGCTCAACGTGCTCGGCCATGATGGTCTCCTGAAACGAGCGATCGGCGGCCATTGGCTCGTGGTTCCCAAGCTCGGTCGATTGGCGCTGGAAGGAAAGATCGAGGCTTATAATCTCCCGCAGGGCGTGATCTCTCACATGTATCGCGATATCGCCGCCGGGAAGCCGGGGACGGTAACGCATGTCGGGATCGGCACCTTCGTCGATCCGCGCCTCGAGGGCGGCAAGATCAATGACGTTGCTGCCGAGGATCTCGTCAGCGTGATCGAAGTCGCTGGCAAGGAGTGGCTGTTCTACAAGGGATTCTCTCTGCACGTCGCCTTCCTGCGGGGCACGACCGCGGACCCGAACGGCAATGTGACCGCCGAACGCGAAGCTCTCGACCTCGACAACCTGGCCATGGCCATGGCGGTCAAGAATTCCGGCGGCATCGTCATCGTGCAGGTCGAGCGGATCGCCCGGGCCGGTTCTCTCAACCCGCGCCGGGTTCTGATCCCGGGGCCTCTTGTCGACTGCGTGGTCGTGGCGCCCCCGGAGCAGCATCAGCAGACCTATGGCACGGCCTACAGCGCGGCTTTCAGCGGCGAGATCAGTATCCCTCTCGAAGGGATCGCGCCGATGCGCCTCAGCGACCGCAAGATTATCGCCCGCCGCTGCGCTCTCGAATTGCGCGCGGGCGCGATCGCCAATCTCGGCATTGGAATCCCGGAGGGAGTCGCGGCGGTCGCCGCCGAGGAGCAGGTCAGCGACCTGTTCACGCTGACCGCCGAGCCGGGCGTCGTCGGCGGCGTGCCGGCCGGCGGGCTCAACTTCGGCGCCGCCGTCAACACCGACGCAATCATTCACCAGAACCAGCAGTTCGACTTCTACGATGGCGGCGGACTCGACATGACTGTGCTCGGCATGGCCGAGGCGGATGCCGTCGGCAACGTTAACGTCAGTCGCTTCGGGGGCAAGCTCGCGGGCGCGGGCGGATTCATCAATATCAGCCAGAACTCACGCAAGGTGGTCTTCGCGGGGACGTTCACTGCCGGTGGTCTCGATCTGCGGATCGAGGACGGGCGGCTTCGCATCGCCCAGGAAGGGCGAGCCCAGAAGTTCGGCAGGAACGTGGAGCAGATTACCTTTTCGGGCCGGGTGGCTGCGGCGCAGGGCAGGGCGGTGCTCTATGTCACCGAGCGCTGCGTCTTTCGGCTGACCCCGGATGGCCTGGAACTGGTCGAGGTTGCCCCCGGGATCGACATCGAGCGCGATATCCTCAGGCATATGGGCTTCCAGCCGATCATCAATCACGTCCGGCTGATGGATTCCCGCATCTTCCGACCGGAACCTATGGATCTGAGAAGGCGCCTGCTCGACCTGAACCTGGACGACCGGATCGCCTACGACGCGGCTCGCAATATCCTATTCTGCAATTACGAGGGCATGCGGGTTCGGCGCCATGAGGATGTAGAGGCCATCCGGGCCGCTGTCGTGGCGAAGTCGGAGCAGATCGGCAGACGCTTCGCGGTGGTCGTCAATTACGATGGGTTTCACCTCGACGATCAGCTGGCCGGTGAATACGTCGCCATGGTGCGGGATCTCGAGGACACCTACTACACAAGGGTCTCTCGTTACACGACGAGCGCGTTCATGCGCGTCAAGCTGGGCGAGCAGCTCGTGCGAACCGTGCGGCCGCACATCTTCGAGAGCCGGGCCGAGGCCCAGGCTTTTCACGAGCAAGTCGAGGAAGCCTGAATTCATTCAGGGATGTGACAGAGATATCGGACAGTCGAGGTATCGATCGCCCTGGAGCGAATTCTGCTCACGCAGTCGAAATGAGGAACGCAATCGTACGGGTGATGCAGGATAGGTCTCGATATCGTGGGCCGCATCGTCCGCATGGCTTAAGAAAGCCGCGCCCGGATTACTTTGACCGCAGGGGGAAAAGTTGTGCAGAAGCCTACCAAATCCATCAGGGAACTCCTGACGGCCAAGCGGTCGGACACAGCCGGCGTGATTCGCGTTGCGCCGGAGGATACCGTTCTGAGCGCTCTCAAACTGATGAAAGAGAAGAACGTCGGCGCCGTGCTCGTCCTCGAGAGTGGAAGAGCAGTCGGAATTTTGACCGAGCGCGACTACGCGCGAAAGGTTGAGATAGAAGACAAGGCCGCAAAGGATACGGCGGTACGGGAAATTATGACGAGCGATCGGCTTGTCTATGTGACGCCGACCGACACCATCGACAGATGCCGAGCGATCTTTAGGGAGTACGGGTTTCGGCATCTTTCCGTCTATGAAGACAATAAGCCGGTAGGCGTACTGTCAATCCGGGATATTCTTGAAGAAATCATTCTAGAAGAAGAGCATCTGATTCACGGACTGGAAAACGACAGGCTCATGAGCACTACATACATAGGCTCCTATTGATATATCATTTCTGGAAATTTATTTAATAGGAGGGCGCTTATGAGTGTAATAATTGCAGTAGCCTATCTGGTTTTGCTGATGTTTGTCGCTTATCGAGGCTTCAGCGTTATTCTTTTTGCACCGATAGCGGCGATGCTCGCCGTTCTCTTGACCGATCCCCCGGCTGTCCCTCCCGTATTTGCGGGGATCTTCATGGAGAAGCTGGTCGGGTTCGTGAAGCTCTATTTCCCCGTCTTTTTGCTCGGCGCGGTGTTCGGCAAGCTGATCGAGCTGTCCGGCTTCTCGAAAGCCATCGTCTCGGTCGTCATCGGCGTCGTCGGGCGTGAGCGCGCCATATTGTCGATTGTACTTGTCGGTGCCATTCTCACCTACGGAGGTGTTTCACTGTTTGTGGTGGTGTTCGCCGTTTATCCGTTTGCGGCCGAGATGTTCAGACAGGGCGGCATCCCCAAGCGGCTGATTCCCGCGACGATCGCCCTCGGCGCGTTCACGTTCACGATGGATTCGCTGCCGGGGTCGCCGCAGATTCAGAACATCATCCCGACGACCTTCTTCAAGACCGATACCTGGGCGGCGCCCATCCTGGGGACCGTCGGGGGGCTCTTCATCCTTGTTGCCGGACTCATCTACCTCGAGTGGCGGCGCCGGCAGGCGGCGGTGGCCGGTGAAGGGTATGGCGAAGGTCACACGAACGAACCGGAGCCCGTTTCGCTGGAGCATTTGGCTCACCCCGGGATTGCCATTCTGCCTCTCGTGGTCGTTGGCGTGATGAACAAGGTGTTCACGCTCCTGATCCCTCAGTTCTACGGGACGAAATTTGAAGTTTCCTTGGCCGGCATGGCAAAGCCTCTCGTTACAGAGGTCCCGTCCGTGGCTGCGATCTGGGCGGTCCAGGGCGCGTTGTTGATGGGTATCTTCACCGTATTGCTGTTTTCCTTTCAACGGGTGAAGGCGCGATTTGCCGATGGCACAAAGGCCGCCGTTGGCGGGGCGCTCCTGGCATCCATGAACACGGCCGCCGAGTATGGCTTCGGTGCCGTGATCGCGTCGCTGCCAGGCTTCCTGGTGATCCGGGAAGCTCTCCGCCTCATCCCAGATCCGCTCGTGAACGTGGCGGTCACCGTAAACGTCCTCTCGGGGATCACAGGCTCTTCCTCGGGAGGGATGAGCATCGCTCTCGCCGCCATGGCGGACCAGTTCATCGCAGCAGCTCATGCGGCCAATATTCCGCTCGAAGTCCTGCACCGCGTCGCCTCCATGGCGAGTGGTGGCATGGATACGCTCCCGCATAACGGAGCTGTAATCACCTTGCTGGCGGTGACATGACTTACCCACAGGCAGTCCTATGGGGATATCTTCGTGATTACGATTTTCAAAGTCCTGGCTGCTTTTGTGGCGATTGGCCTTTTCTACACGACAGGCCTCGTATGAAAGTCGAGGCCCGGCTACGGTACGACAGTATATCGTCCGGGTAGTGTCCTGCTTCTTCTCACGTGATGTCAGAGGCAGATGGGGGCGTAATCCACGTGATATTCAACTGATGATGCAAACGGAGACAACGATGACGCTGAAAGCTAATGTCGGCGACAAGGTGATTGTCGAGAAGACTGTTGGTGAGGTGGACGTCACGCTTTTCGCTGGGCTCAGCGGAGATCACTATGCCGCTCACACCAATCATGAATTCATGAAGACTTCCGCCTATGGTCAGCGGATCGCGCACGGCGCTCTGCTGGTTGGTTACATGTCGGCGGCGTCGACACGCATGATTGAATATGCGCAGCGCAACGGGCAAGAAGGAACTCCCGTGGCGCTTGGCTATGACCGGATGCGCTTTCTCGGGCCGGTATTCTTCGGCGATACCGTCACCGTCGACTACACCCTGACGGCCGTTGATCACGAGAAGCGCCGGACGACAGCTCAAATCAACATCCGTAATCAGCGGGGCGAGCTCGTCGCCGTGGCGGAGGGCCTCCTTAAGTGGCTGTAAGCGCGCAGCGTCCCATCCGCTGCTCGCGGCGGATGGGGCATTGGGCTGGAGGAATCGGTCGAGCGCTCTCGCCGGGGACGGAGCCGCTTGGCGAAGATGTAGGACGGATGCGGCCCCGCGGCTTCGGCGGGGCCTCCGCCTCGCCGGTCGTGCAGTGGCGAATCCCAGAGAGCAATCGAGGGCATGTGGCGTGGTGACCTCGGAGGCTGCATCGACAAGGCGATAATCCCGCAATGCCCCTTCACCTGGTTCAGCTTTGCGCTGCGGGCGGCTGGCCAGGATCAGTCGAGCGGATCGCCCATGCGCCACCGAATTTCGCCGGACACATGGCTGATGTCTCAGCCTAAGCCTTTCCTGCCTCAGCGAAAGTGCGCCGACTACGCTCGAATCTCCTTGCTGTTGAAAATCTAGTGTCCTACAGATGCATGATAGGTATCTGTCTCCCTTCCTAGTTTAGGGGAAGAACGAAAATTATAATATAACATTCGTATATTCTCAATGCCTAATCATTTTTTGGAGGAAACAAGCGATGCAAGCTGATGGTGCAATAAAATATCAACGTACAGCAGATAGTGCAGCTCCCTCCGGGGCGACGAAGGTGAGATTCGTCATCGTTGGTCTATGTTTCATAGGCTTGGTCATGAATTATCTGGATCGCGCCAACCTGAGCGTCGCGCTGCCGTTTATAGACCATGACCTGGGACTCAATCTGACAAATAAGGAAAAGGGCCTGATCCTCGGCGCATTCTTTTGGGCTTACGATGGCGCAATGCTCTTCGCAGGCTGGTTCACGGATAGATTCGGTGCGCGTATCGCCTTCGCCACGGCTGCGATCTGGTGGTCCTTTTTTACCATGATCACGCCGCTCGCGAACGGGTTTTGGTCCCTGTTCGGCATGCGTTTCGCGCTGGGCGCAGGCGAGGCTCCTGCCTATCCCAGCACAACCAAGGCTTCGTCGTCCTGGGTGCCGCAGACGGAGCGTGCATTTGCGACGGCGGTCATCGATTCCGGCTCGCGCGTCGGCACTGTCATCGCCCTGCCGATCGTGACGGCCATTATCGCAGTCTCGGGCTGGCATGCGTCATTCATTATTCTGGGTCTGCTTGGCTTTGTCTGGGCGGCCGTTTGGATCTGGTATTACCGGGAGCCGGCCAAGCACAGTGGCGCCAACGATCTCGAGCGAGAGCATATTATTCGCCACGGAGGCCGTAACGCCGCGACCGACGACCCTGAGGCGTCGAAGATCAAATGGAAAGACCTTTTCCGCTATCGCACGGTGCGCGGAATGATGCTTGGGTTCTTCTGTTTGAACTTCGTTATCTATTTCTTCTTGACCTGGTTCCCGACCTATTTGAAGACTGCCCGCGGCCTCAATCTCGCTGAGCTTGGCACTCTGGGCACGCTGCCGGGACTGGCGTCGATCGCCATTGGTTGGTTTGTGGGGATCAATGCCGACAAGCTGATCAAAAAAGGATTCGACGTGACGCTTGTCCGCAAGAGCGTTATCATCGGCGGGTTGATTGCCGCTACGGCCGTCTTGGCGGCAGCATTGGTCGAATCCGTCTATGCGATGCTTTTCTTTTTCGCCGTCGCCTATTCGGGGCTGGCTTGCGCTGCGACCGGCATTTGGTGCTATCCTGCCGATGTGGCGCCGAGTTCCAATCACGTGGCCTCGATCGGGGGCATCCAGAATTTCGCCTCCAATCTGGCCGGGATCCTGAGCCCGTTCGTATTCGGCGCGGTGCTCGATTATTCGGGGGGCAGCTATACGCCGGCATTTGCCATTGCCGCCGGTGTCGCGATTTTGGGCGCCTGTAGCTATGCGTTCATCGTCGGGCCCGCCAAGCCGCTGAAGCTCCTGCCGACCAAAGGGTGACGGATCGTATATCGGACCCGATCCGGGGCGGCCTTCTTGCGTGACGCCGGAAAATGAAGAGAGCGAGCGACCCCTGTGACGAGGTCGCCGCTCTCGAGTTGGTCATGAAGCAGCTGCCAGGAAATCGAAAGCAAGACCGGCCTTCGGTGATCTTCCTCGATCGCCGATGAATCGAAATGCTGTTCGAGAGCTGAGATTGGACCGGATCTCCGGTCCGCAAAGCCGGTAAATCCAACTCCAACTCCGAGGCTGAAGCCATGCCTGTGTTCACCGAGATTGAGGATCTTCGCAGACTGTACCAGCGCCGTGTTCCACGCATGTTCTATGACTACGTGGACGTCGGCGCCTGGACAGGCAGCACGTATCGCGCGAACCGCACCGATTTCGAGCGCATTCTCTTTCGTCAGCGCGTGGCGCAGAATATCGAAGCGCGCAATCTCTCGACGCAGATGATGGGTCGGCCGGTCTCGATGCCGATCGCGCTGGCTCCGGTCGGCCTTCTCGGCATGCAGCACCCCGACGGCGAGATCCATGCGGCGCGGGCCGCGAACGCCGCCGGCGTGCCGTTCACGCTCTCCACCATGTCCATGTGCTCGATCGAGGATATCGCGGAGGCGACCCGGGCGCCCTTCTGGTTCCAGCTGTATACGCTGCGCGACGAGGAATTTCTGGACAATGTCCTCGAGCGCGCGCGCCGGGCCGGGGTGACGGTGCTGGTGCTGACCCTCGACCTGACGATCCAGGGCCAACGGCACAAGGATCTCAAGAACGGTATGACAGCGCCGCCGCGATTGACGTTGGCCAACATCATCAACATCGCCCAGCACCCTCGCTGGGCCCTGGGGATGCTTCAAACCAAGCGGCGCAGCTTCGGCAATATCGTCGGCCATGCCCGCGGCGTCAAAAGTCTCGACGGGCTCATGGAATGGACGTCGCGCCAGTTCGACCAGAGGCTCGACTGGCGCCGGGTGGAAGAGATCATCCGCAAATGGGGCGGGCCGGTGATCCTGAAGGGGATCAACGATCCCGAGGATGCCCGGCGTGCGCTGGATACCGGCGCCCAGGCGATGCTGGTCTCGAACCATGGCGGCCGGCAGCTCGACGGCGCGCCCTCGACCATCCGTGCCTTGCCCTCGATCCGCCGCGTCGTCGGGCCGGACTACCCACTTTATCTCGATAGCGGCATCCAGTCCGGGCAGGAAGCGTTGAAGGCGATCGCCAGCGGCGCCAACGGCGTCTTCATCGGCCGCGCCTTCGTCTACGGACTGGGTGCGATGGGCCAGAAGGGCGTCGAGACGTCGTTATCCATCCTGCGGCGCGAGATGGATATCACCATGGCGCTCTGCGGCATCAACGATATCAAGGATTTCGGTCCCAATTGCCTGTGGTCGGACGATCTCGACAATCCCACCAAGGCGGCAAGGAACTGACACGCCCGGCGTCCTTCGGCGCCGGGCATCGGGTTTCCATCAGCGACATGCTGCAAGGCCAGCGTGCAGGGCGATGTCGTCGCCCTGCACAGATCTCACCCTTTCCATCCGATCTCGCTTCTGGATCAAGCCATGCCCAGCCTCGACCTCTCCACGACCGCGACCTTGCCGAAAGATGCCGCCGATGCGGCACTGTTGGGCCGGGTCTGGCGGCCCGA
The DNA here is from genome assembly GCF_035325185.1 of Enterovirga sp. GTDB lineage: Bacteria > Pseudomonadota > Alphaproteobacteria > Rhizobiales > Beijerinckiaceae > Enterovirga. The sequence continues at coordinate 16,505 of NZ_DAOLAJ010000040.1, forward strand.
TCTCGGCGGCCCGGCCGTCGCGGCGCTGCGGGACGGGCAGCTCGTCGACGTCAGCGCGAGCTTCCCGACCAGCCGCGACCTGTGCGAGGCGCCCGATCCCGCGGCGGCTCTGCGCGCAGCGCCGGGCGAGGCCGTCGGCTCCCTCGCGAGCATCCTCGCCAATACGCCGGTGGACGGGCGCGACCGCACGAAGCCCTGGCTTCTCTCCCCTCTCGACCTGCAGGTGGTGAAAGCCGCCGGCGTGACCTTCGCCGTCTCGATGCTGGAGCGTGTGATCGAGGAGAAGGCGCGCGGCAATCCGGCCGCCGCCGCCGCGATCCGCGAGGAGATCGGCAAGCTGATCGGCGACGATCTGTCCAAGCTCAAGCCCGGCTCGCCCGAGGCCATGCACCTCAAGGAAGTCCTCGTCGGGCAGGGCGCCTGGAGCCAGTATCTCGAGGTCGGCATCGGACCGGATGCCGAGATCTTCACCAAGGCCGCGCCGATGTCGACGGTCGGGACCGGCGCCGATGCCGGCCTGCATCCGGCCTCTAGCTGGAACAATCCCGAGCCGGAGATCGTGCTGGTCGTCACCTCGGACGGCCGGATCGTCGGCGCCACGCTCGGCAACGACGTCAATCTCCGCGACGTCGAGGGCCGCTCGGCCCTTCTGCTCGGCAAGGCAAAGGACAACAATGCCTCCGCGGCCGTCGGTCCCTTCATCCGCTTCTTCGACGGCGCCTTCACGCTCGACCATATCCGCCGCACGACGGTGACGCTGACGGTCGAGGGCGAGGACGGCTTCCGGCTCGAAGGATCCTCTTCGATCGCCAAGATCAGCCGGGACCCGGCCGACCTTGCCGCGCAGATGATCGGCCCTCATCATCAGTACCCGGACGGGGCGGCGCTTTATCTCGGCAGCATGTTCGCGCCGATCCAGGACCGCGATGCGCCGGGAGGCGGCTTCACCCATAAATACGGCGATATCGTCACCATCGCCGCGCCCGAGCTGGGGTGCCTCGTCAACAGGATGAGGCGGACGGATGAGTGCGAGCCCTGGAGCTTCGGGACCTCGCACCTGATGCGCCATCTGGCGCGGCGCGGCGTGCTCTGAGCGCAAGCCGCACGGGATAACGGCCGCCCGGGCGGCCGTTATCTTTTCCTTTGTCGAAAATATATCCGTAGGGTCAGGCGTCGCTATGTAAAGCGGCTTCTTCTCACGACTTCAATCGTAATATTCTGAAGAAATGTAAAAAGGTCTTCCACTCCAGCCGCCGCGGCATCCGGCGCGCGCTTGCGAATGCCGTCGAGGATTCTCGAATGAAGGACCGCGCCCTTCTTGAAGCTGGATGTCGGTTCGTAGGCTTGCCAAAATCGGCGGGATTGCGCGTGAAGCGACGTGATGGTGGCTGTCAGCACGGAGTTTCTGGCCATGCGCACTTCGGCATCATGAAGGTCGCGCTTCGCCTTGAAATAGAGCAGACGCTCGCCCCGTTCGGCGGCCTGGTTGACCCTGCCCATGATGGCATCCAGTTCGGCCACATCGTCTTCGGTTCCCCGGTCGATGATATGTCGGGCAATGTCCAGCTCGAGCGGCCGTCGCACCTCCAGAAGTTCAAGGTGCCTGATCGGATCGAGGTTTGAAACCAGGACGCCTCGTCGGTGATGCACTTCGACGAAGCCGATATATTTCAGTCGTGCGATCGCCTCGCGCACGGGCGTGCGTCCGAGACCCAGCTCTCGGCTGATCTCACCCTCGGAGATCATCTGGCCCGGCTCCAATTTCCTGTCTACGATCATCTCCTCGAGAAGAATATAGGCTTGTTCCGCGAGGGTTTCGGATGGAGAGCCGGAAAATCGAATCTCATGACGATCCTGAATAGCTTCCTCCTGCTGGCTGCTGGCAGGCGTCGATGAGCTGCTGCGTATACAACCGCGGCTCGTGCTCCGCAATGCGCGCCGCCCGCTGGGATTCCAGCTCGGATTCGCCGGGCCCGCCGGGGGCTCCTTGTGGCTGCCATTGCATGAGATCGTGCGGTTCTCCCGATTGACAGCGGCGCCGTATCTGATGCTAACATATTAGCGCAATATAAGCTCAAAGGAAGGTTGGCACGTCATTCGGAGAGGGCTCGGGGGCCGGACGACATCGTCCTGCCTCCGGGAGCTATCCCATGCGCATCGCCTGCCGGATTTCGACGCCGAAGGCTGACAGGAGATGGGACGGCCCGGCTTGGTCGGCTTGGCGGTCTCGCCTCCGGCGACGGCGCCGCCGAATGCGTGACAAAGCCCGCTCCTGCAACGCCAACGGATTGCGAAGATGATCATTTCTGGAGAGTCGCTGATCGGCAGAGCATCGCGCCGCGGTGGCGGCGGGACTTTCGAGGCGATTGAAGCTGCCACGGGACGGGCGTTCGGCCCGCCCTTCTCATGCGCCGGGCGCGCGGAGCTGGACGAAGCGTGCAAGCTCGCGGCCGAAAGCTTCGACGCTTACCGGAACACGGCGCTGGATATCAGGGCGGATTTCCTGGAGGCCATCGCGCAGGAAATCCTCGAGAGCGGGGACGACCTGATCGTCCGTTGCATGCGCGAGACGGGGCTGCCGCGCGGCCGGCTCGAAGGGGAGCGCGGTCGGACCGTCGCTCAGTTGCGAATGTTCGCTTCGGTGACGAGGGACGGCGGCTTCCTTCGCGCCCGTATCGACCCCGCCGAATCCGAGCGGATGCCTGCACGGCGTCCCGATCTCAGGCTTCAGATGATCGGCATAGGACCGGTTGCCGTATTCGGCGCTTCGAACTTCCCGTTCGCGTTCTCGGTCGCGGGCGGCGACACGGCGTCGGCCCTGGCGGCCGGATGCCCCGTGGTTGTGAAGGCGCACCCGGCTCATCCCGGGACGTCCGAACTGGTCGGGCGCGCCGTTCAAGCGGCCGCGACGGCGTGCGGAATGCCTGAAGGCGTCTTTTCCCTTCTCTTCGATTCCGGCATCGAAACAGGTGCCGCTCTGGTCGCCGATCCACGGATCGCCGCCGTCGGGTTCACGGGATCGCGCGGTGGCGGCACGGCGCTCATGCGGATCGCGGCCGGCCGAGAGGTGCCGATTCCCGTCTACGCCGAGATGAGCAGCATCAACCCGGTCGTCTTGTTTCGTCAGGCCCTTCTGGCGCGGGGCGCAGAGATCGGCCGGGCGTTCGTGTCGTCCCTGATCCTCGGTTCGGGTCAATTCTGCACCAGCCCCGGTCTGCTGCTGGCGGAAGACGGCGCCGGCCTCGACGCCTTCGTCGCCGCGGCGGCCGCTGAGCTGGCCGATGCCGCCGCCGCGACCATGCTGACCCCGGGCATCCACCATGCCTATTGCTCCGGCGTGGACGCCCTTGCTTCCAACGCGGCGGTGAAAACCGTTGCCCGAGGTCGATCGGGCGATGTCCATCAGGGGCAGGCTGGTTTGTTCGAGACGACTGCCGAGGCGTTTCTGTCCGACCGGCATCTCGGCGAAGAGGTTTTCGGAGCTGCTTCGCTTCTGGTGCGATGCCGCGACGCCGCCGACATTCGGGCTGTCATCGGCCATCTGGAAGGCCAGCTGACCGCTTCGCTGCATATGGATCCGGCCGATTACGAAGAAGCCCGCTCCCTGCTTCCGGTGCTGGAACGGAAGGTCGGGCGAATCCTGGTCAACGGGTTCGGCACGGGCGTCGAGGTGGGTCACGCCATGGTCCATGGCGGGCCCTATCCTGCGACCTCGGACAGCCGGACGACCTCTGTCGGCAGCCTTGCGATCGATCGCTTCCTGCGTCCGGTTTCCTATCAGGATATGCCCGGGGCACTTCTTCCCGATGCGCTCCGTGATGAAAATCCTCTAGGATTGTGGCGTCGACTGGACGGCAAGCTTTGCGCGCCGTGACTCGCCTTCGTCATGGCTGGGCCGATGGGCTGATCTCTCGCGTCACCTCGAAATCCCCCGGACATGGAGCACGGCTAGTGGGTCCCATGACCCTGTCCAGGGGCCCATGACAGCCTCTCGTCGAAGGAGAGCGCGCTGGAAGGCAGTGACGACATGAGCGAATGCGGCAGGTCTTCCGGTACCCGGCGGAGGGAGCGAGAGCCGGTTCTCGCCGTGCCGGGCCGGACGAGGCGGCTCGCATTGACGCGCAGGGGGCTCTGCGCGGGGCTGCTCGCGAGCGTCGCCGCGTCCGGAAGGGCGCGGGCGCAGGAGCCCGAGCCGCCGCCGGCCGTCTATCCGACGCTGCCACGCGAGGCGGCTTCTCCGCAGGGCTTCGTGCCGGAAGGCTGGGCGATCGAGCGCGAGGCTTCCGGCGACGTCGACGGGGACGGCATAGGTGATGCGGTTTTCGTGATGCGCCAGCGCGCGCCGCGGAACATCCTGAGGCCCTATGGGCCGGACGGCCCGGCGCTCGATACGAATCCGCGCCTTCTGGTGGTGGCGTCCGGCAGGCGGGAAGGCGGCCCCTACCGGCTCGCTCTCGCGAACCATACGCTCATCCCGCGTCACGAGACGATCACGGTCGAGGACCCTTTCGGGGAGGAGAGCCGGGGGCTCGAGACGAAGCGGGGAGCTTTCTCCGTCTGGCTGCACCGGTTCGCCGCCGCGGGCGGGAGGGACATGGGCCATGCGAAGCTGACCTTCCGGCTCGCCGGTTCGCGTTGCGAATTGATCGGCTTCGAGCGGCTGACGGTCGACCGCTTCGGCGGCGAGACCGTCATGGTCAGCGTGAACTATTCGACCGGCCGCATTCGCCGCGAGACGGGGCATATCGGCAAGGACGAGACGCGCGTCGTCTGGGCGAGGCGGCCGAAATCGAGGCCCCTTGCCATCGAGGAGGTCGGCGACGGCTTGGCCTTCGACCCGGAAAGCCCGCATCGCGCCTGACCCGCGCCGCGTTGCGGCCACGGCCTCCGCTTTTCGCTGCCGCGGACCTCCGGTTCCGCAGCACGCTCTAATGGGCGACGAGAAGCGGCAGGGGGGAATTGGCGAGCAGATCCTCCGTGACCCCGCCCAGGATCCATTCCCGGAAGCGGGAATGGCCGTAGGCTCCGGCGACGATCAGGTCCGCCCCGACCCTGCCCGCCTCCGCGAGGAGGCCGTCGGCCGGCGACGCCTCGGTGCCGAGGACCGTCGCCGTCGCCTCGACGCCATGCCGGACGAGATGCGCCGTGATATCGGCAAGCGCCTCGGCGCCTCCCATTCGTCCGTGGGCCTTCTCGCTGACCGTCACGACGTGAACCTGGCCCGCCTGCCGGAGAAAGGGCAGGGCCTCCGCGACCGCGCGCGCGCTCTGCCGGTTGTCGACCCACGCGACGAGAACGGTTCGGATCACCGACCGCAGCGGAGCCTGCGGCGGAACGAGGAAGAGGCCGCGCCCGCCATTGAACATGACGCTTTCGACCATGGCGCTCCAGCGCGCGTTGTCCCTGCCGCGCGGACAAGTCGCGACGAAGAGGTCGTTCCACCGCGCCTCGCTCGCCACCGCCTCCTCCAGCATGCCGGGAGAAGCGTCGATGCGCCGCAACTCGTGAGGCGGGGCGAGACGGGCCAGGCGCTCCTGCAGCCGCGGCTCGGTCGCATTGCCGTTCTCGATGACGGCATCGCGGAGATCGTCGACCGCGAGCATGCCGAAATCGCCCACATAGACCGCCGGATCCGGAAGAGGATTGACGAAAATTCCTGTCAGCCTCGCCTGGAAAGACACGGCGAGCGCCTCGGCGTGGGCCAGGCGGGTTTCGTCCTCCGGCGAGCCGTCGAGATGGACGGCGATGTCCCTGTAGCGATCCGCCGGCGAAAAGCCCGGCCCGGCAGCTGGTCCCGTGGACAAGGTTGTCTCGCTCATATCGGCCTCCGAGCCGTGCGCACCGCCGCCGCGGCTGACAATTCAGACCCATGCATCCGGCGCATTGACTTTCGTCAAGATCGATCACCGTTGCGGCGCAATGTCGAGGACGTCCCGAAGACGCGTCGCGCTCCAGGCTTGCGGCGCGCCGCGGCTCCGCCCTCCGCCGTCAGCGCCCTCGTCACTCTTCCGAGGCGGCCCGGTCCGGGCTTTCCGTCATTTGCCCGGGCGAGGAGAACGGACGTGGGAATCGGGGATCGTGGCGGTCGATGATCGACCATGCCGCCTCCGCATCGTCGGCGAAGGCGAAGATACGAAGGTCCTCCCCCGAGATCATTCCGAATTCCAGAAGCTTCTTGAAATCGACGACTTCCCGCCAATAGCTCGAATCGAAAAGCACGATCGGGATCGGAAGCGATTTCCCCGTCTGCCTCAAGGTGAGGATTTCGAACAGCTCGTCAAAGGTGCCGAATCCGCCCGGAAACACGACCAGGGCATTGGCCCGCATGGCCAGATGCATCTTGCGCATCGCAAAGTAATGGAAGCGGAAGGTCAGCTCCGGCGTCGAATAGGAGTTCGGCTCCTGTTCGTGCGGCAAGCTGACATTGAAGCCGATCGAGGGCGCTCCCGCATCGTAAGCGCCGCGATTGGCGGCCTCCATCAGCCCGGGGCCGCCGCCGGTCGCGATGACGTTGTCGCGCAGCCGCCCGTTCGCATGCAGGGCGCCCCCGCGCTCGGAGGCGATGCGTCCGAAGGCGCGGGCCTGCGCATACCAGGCGGCCTGGCGCGGGGGGCCGTCCTCGCGGGCGCGCGCGCTTCCGAAGACCACGATGGTCGAGTGAACGCCCCATGCGCGCAGGGCCTCCTCGGCCTTGGCGTATTCCAGCATGAAGCGCATGCCGCGCATCGAATCTCCGAGGATGAAATCCTGGTCGAGCGCGGCGAGACGGTAGGAGGGTGACTCGAGTTGCGCGCCGTTGCCCTCGGACACGCCGCAATCCGCCTTGCTCATGGAGGTGACCTTCCCTGTCGATCCGCACGGGCGATACCTTCGCGCAGCCGATTCGTGGAGGAATCGGTGGCGGCGGTGCCCTCGCCGGAGCGGCTTCGTCCCGAGGGCAGGTTGCGTGAGAGGGACGGCATCGGGAGCCCGAGCGGCACCTCGTTGACGATCGTGCGGATCGCTCGAGGCGTATGATCCGGTCGCACCCGACGCTCGAGGTCGACTTAGGAAAACAGCGACTCCGACTGCACGCGGGCAGCCGATCTTGACTGCGACCGATTGAATTGCGGGTCGCGCTCGGTCCGGTGGCCGAAAACCATCCGTGTCCATGCTCGCGGACCTCAGCGGAACAGGTCGGGCTCTCTCGCGGCTCCATCCTCGCAAGGCGGGAGCCTCGGGGAAGCTCGGGGCGGTCCAGTCTCCTCAGGTCATCTGGCCGCTGAGCATCAGGAAGCCGGGCAGCCAGGCTGTCGCCACGCCGATCGCCAGGCACAGATAGCCGGTCTGGCGCCCGATCGGGAGGCGCAAAGCCAGCAGAAGGAAGAAGGTGAACCAGAGGACCGCCCACAAGGCCCAGTTGATTCCAAGCCAGATTGCGCTGCCGTTATTCGCGCCACCGAGGGTTTGGACGGCGACGGGGACGGCGGTGATCGCCACGAACAGGCAGAACCAGCCGAGGCCGCGTCCATCCGCATTGAAAATGCGATTGAATGCGACCCACAGATAGGTGGCCGAGAACAGCAGGGTCAATGCGGCTCCTTTGATCGAGCTGGCATCCGCCCCGGGTCCGAAGGACGAATACAAGGCCACGCACAGCGTCACGAAGCCGGTAAACAGGTTGATGAAAACGATCTCGCGGTCACTCACTTTGTCGAGGAGCCATAAGCCGTTCATGATCAGCACCGCTCCGACGTAGAGCAAGGACAGCCCCAGCAACATTGTCTCCTCCCTGGTTTCACGCGCCGCCGGGGCGCGTGCATTTCCTTGGCTCTTCGTGGAGTTGCATCAGCCGCTTCGGCAGGCTGAGGCATGACAATCATGCATAAAAATTAGTCAGTCGCAATCTGTTATCACTTGTCGGCCACGATTTGCATTCAAATGTGGATCGCTATTGCAGCGTCGTACCCGCGGGACGAAGGCCGTTCCCCCGTCTTGACTGACGGGCAACTCTCATCCTGATGGTCGCGCCGGACGGGATCAATTGTCGTAAGCTATCGAACCATTGGAACAAGGTATTGGACCGGTGGTTTTCGATCGCCGAAGCTGGCCTTCAGCTCATGGGCGCGGCCCATATGAAAGGAAGGTCAAGATGGCCCGGATGACAGCCGTCCAAGCTGCCGTTCTAGTAATGGAGAAAGAGGGCATCACGAACGCCTTCGGCGTTCCGGGCGCGGCGATCAATCCTCTCTATGCCGCCATGCGCTCGCGCAACTCGATCACGCACGTCCTGGCGCGCCATGTCGAAGGCGCCTCGCACATGGCCGAGGGCTATACGCGGGCGAAGGCGGGCAATATCGGCGTCTGCCTCGGCACCTCCGGCCCTGCCGGCACCGACATGATCACCGGCCTCTATTCGGCTTCGGCGGATTCGATCCCGATCCTGTGCATCACGGGCCAGGCGCCGCGGGCTCGGATGTACAAGGAGGACTTCCAGGCCGTCGACATCGAATCGATCGCCAAGCCGGTGACCAAATGGGCGGTCATGGTCCGCGAGCCGGGGCTCGTGCCGCGCGTGTTCCAGCAGGCTTTCCATCTCATGCGGTCGGGGCGGCCGGGGCCGGTGCTGATCGACCTTCCCTTCGACGTCCAGATGGGGGAGATCGAATTCGACATCGACACCTATGAGCCGCTTCCCGTCTACAAGCCGACGGCGACGCGCGCGCAGATCGAGAAGGCGCTCGAGATGCTGAGCGCCGCCGAGCGGCCCCTCATCGTCGCGGGCGGCGGCATCATCAATGCCGATGCGTCCGACCTCCTCGTCGAATTCGCCGAGACCACGGGGGTTCCGGTCATCCCGACCCTGATGGCCTGGGGCAGCATCCCCGACGACCATCCCCTGATGGCCGGCATGGTGGGCCTCCAGACGAGCCACATGTACGGCAACGCCACGATGCTCGAATCCGACTTCGTGATCGGCATCGGCAACCGCTGGGCCAACCGCCATACCGGGTCCGTCGAGGTCTATACGAAGGGGCGCAAATTCGTTCACATCGACATCGAGCCGACGCAGATCGGCCGGGTCTTCTCGCCCGATTACGGCATCGTTTCCGATGCCGGCGCCGCGCTGCAGCTCCTTGTCGAGATCGCCACCGACTGGCGTGCCTCGAAGCGCCTGAAGGACTGGTCGGGCTGGGCGGAGTCCTGCCAGGAGCGCAAGCGCACCATGCTCCGGCGCACCCATTACGACGATGTCCCGATCAAGCCGCACCGCGTCTACGAGGAGATGAACAAGGCCTTCGGGCGGGAGACCTGCTACGTCTCGACCATCGGCCTGTCCCAGATCGCGGCCGCGCAGTTCCTGCACGTGTTCAAGCCTCGCCATTGGATCAATTGCGGCCAGGCGGGTCCCCTCGGCTGGACGCTTCCGGCGGCGCTCGGGGTCTGCGCCGCGGATCCGAGCCGGGACGTCGTCGCCCTGTCGGGGGATTACGACTTCCAGTTCATGATCGAGGAACTGGCCGTGGGAGCCCAGTTCAAGCTTCCCTACATCCACGTCGTGGTGAACAACTCGTATCTCGGGCTGATCCGCCAGTCCCAGCGCGGGTTCAGCATGGATTACTGCGTCCAGCTCGCCTTCGACAACATCAACGCCCCCGAGGTCAACGGCTACGGCGTCGATCACGTCAAGGTTGCGGAGGGCCTCGGCTGCAAGGCGATCCGCGTCACCGATCCGAGCCGCATGCAGGCGGCGTTCGACCAGGCCCGGGCGTGGATGAAGGAGTACCGGGTTCCGGTCGTGGTGGAAGTCATCCTCGAGCGCGTGACCAACATCTCGATGGGCACGGAGATCAACAATGTCACGGAGTTCGAGGGGCTGGCGGAAGGCGAGGGCGACGCCCCGACCGCCATCGCGCTGCTCGACTGAGGTGGCGGCGGCTTTCGCCGTCGCCTCATCTCCCTGATGAAATGCGGCCTCTCCCGAAAGCTCGCCGTCGCTTTCGCTTTCGGGATGATGCTTTGATGAATTTTGATAAATGATGACGAGGGCGGGATGCCGAAGTTCTGCGCCAATCTGACCATGCTCTATAACGAGCACGACTTTCTCGACCGGTTCGCGGCCGCCAGGGCCGATGGTTTCAAGGGGGTCGAGTTCATGTTCCCCTATGCCTTTGCGAAGGAGCGTCTCGCGGAGGCTCTTCAGCGCAACGGCCTGACCCAGGTCCTGCACAATCTGCCGGCGGGTAACTGGGAGGGAGGCGAGAGGGGAATTGCCTGCCTGCCGGGCCGCGAGGGCGAATTCCAGGACGGCGTCGGCCGGGCGGTCGAGTATGCGAAGGCCCTCGGCTGCCCGCAGGTGAATTGCCTGGTCGGCCTCACGCCGCAGGGCGTCGATCCCGAGCGGGTGCGGAAGGTTCTCGTCGACAACCTGCGCTTCGCGGCGAAGCAACTCGGGGATGCCGGAATCCGGCTCCTGGTGGAGCCGGTCAATTCGAGGGACATGCCCGGCTTCCACCTCGACCGCGTCGAGAAGGCGATCGCCGTCCTGGACGATGTCGGCTCGCCGAACGGCTTCCTCCAATATGATTTCTATCACCAGCAGCGCCTGGGCGGGGAGCTTCTGGGGACGTACCGCGCGCTCAAGGATCGCATCGCGCACGTGCAGCTCGCCGACAATCCGGGCCGCAACGAGCCGGGGACGGGCGAGATCAATTATCCCTTCCTCTTCGCAGCCCTCGACGGCGAGGGCTACGCGGGCTGGATCGGCTGCGAATACAAGCCGAAAACGACGACGTCGGCCGGACTCGGCTGGGCGGCGGATTATTTGCGCGCCGCCTGAAAAATACATCAGGAACAGAGGACATCATCATGAAAATTGGATTCATCGGGCTCGGCATCATGGGAACGCCGATGGCCGGCCATCTGATCAAGGGCGGTCATCAACTCTTCCTGCACAGCGTGCCGTCCGTTCCCCAGGCCCTGACCGAGGCCGGCGGGAAGGCCTGCGCCACGGGTGAGGAGGTCGCGCGCAACGCGGACGTCGTCATCGTCATGGTGCCCGACACGCCGCATGTCGAGGACGTGCTGTTCAATCCGCAGGGCGTCGCGAAGGGTCTGTCTGCGGGCAAGGTCGTCGTCGACATGAGCTCCATCTCGCCGGTCGCGACGAAGGATTTCGCGAAGCGGATCAACGAGCTGGGCTGCGAGTATCTGGATGCTCCCGTCTCGGGCGGCGATGTCGGGGCCAAGGGCGCGTCGCTCTCGATCATGGTGGGCGGCTCGCAGGCGGCCTTCGACCGCGTCAAGCCGGTCTTCGAGCTGATGGGCAAGAACATCACGCGCGTCGGCGAGAACGGCGACGGCCAGACGACCAAGGTCGCCAACCAGATCGTCGTCGCCCTGACCATCGCAGCGGTCGCGGAAGGGCTTCTCTTCGCTTCCAAGGCCGGCGCCGATCCGGCCAAGGTGAGGCAGGCTCTCCTCGGCGGCCTCGCGACGTCCCGCATCCTCGAGGTGCTCGGCGAGCGGATGATCAAGCGCACCTTCGATCCGGGCTTCCGCATCGCGCTCCATCAGAAGGATCTCAACCTCGCGCTCACGAGCGCGCGGCAGCTCGGCCTGGCCCTTCCGAACACCGCGACGGCCCAGGAGATGTTCAACGCCTGCGTCGCGCATGGCGGCGCGGCCTGGGATCATTCCGGCATGGTTCGGGCCCTGGAAGCCCTGTCCAACCACGAGATTGGAAGCACGAAGACATAACCGCCCGGCCGAAGATAAAATAACGGCTCGAAAGCGATTACAATACGGGAGGAACTTACCAATGCCGGGCTTTTTCAAGTCCCTATTCGGACAAGTCGTCGTGGCCCTGGTGCTTGGCATCGTGCTCGGGGTTGCTGTGCCCGACTTTGCCGTCCAGTTGAAGCCGCTCGGTGACGGCTTCATCAAGTTCATCAAGATGGGAATCGGGCCGCTGGTCTTCGGCGTCGTCGTGCATGGCATCGTCGGCGCCGGAGACCTGAAGAAGGTCGGGCGCGTCGGCCTGAAGGCGCTGATCTATTTCGAGGCGGTGACGACGCTCGCTCTCCTTCTCGGCATTATCCTCGCCTATACGTTCCAGCCCGGCGTCGGCATGAACATCGATCCGCGGGCGCTGGATGCGAAGGCGCTCGGTTCCTATACGGAGCATGTCGGCGAGGTGAAGGATACGGTCGGGTTCTTCCTGAAGATCATTCCGACGACCATCTTCGACGCGTTCACCAAAGGCGACATCCTGCAAGTCCTGGTCATCGCGCTGCTCTTCGGCGCAGGGCTCTCGCTGCTGGGCCCGCACGGAGCGCCGCTGGTGCACGTGATCGAGCTGACGACCGACGTCCTGTTCAAGGTGATCGGGTTCATCGTCAAGCTCGCCCCGCTCGGCGTTCTCGGAGCGGTGGCCTTCACCGTCGGGAAATACGGCGTCGGGTCCCTGAAGCAACTCGGATACCTGGTCGTCCTCTTCTATGCCGGCATCGCGATCTTCGTCGTCGTCGTGCTCGGAACGATCATGCGTCTTGCCGGGTTCAGCATCTTCAAGTTCCTCGCCTATCTGCGGGAGGAACTGATGGTGGTCGCCGGCACCGCGTCCTCCGACAGCGTGCTGCCGCAAGTGATGCGCAAGCTCGAGGCGCTCGGGATCAAGGACTCCACGGTGGGTCTCGTGATCCCCACCGGATATTCGTTCAATCTCGATGCCTTCTCGCTCTACCTGACGCTGGCCGCCGTGTTCATCGCCCAGGCGACCAATACTCAGCTGGACATCAGCCACCTCCTCATGATCCTCGGCATCTCGCTCCTGACCTCGAAGGGAGCGCACGGGGTTCCCGGCTCGGCCATCGTCGTGCTCGCCGCAACCCTGTCCGCCGTTCCGGTCATTCCGGTCCTCGGCCTGGTGCTCGTCCTGTCGGTCGACTGGTTCATGGGCATCGCCCGGGCGCTCGGCAACCTGATCGGGAACTGCGTGGCCACGGTCGTGATCGCGGCCTGGGAGGGCGACATCGACCGTGAGCGCGCCCACCGCGTCCTCAACGGCGAGGTCGGCACCTCCACCGAGGAACTGCTGAACGCGGAATTCACCGAGGAGTCGACCCCCGCGGCGGCGCCGAACCCGGCCCATTGACTGACAGGCGGGGGGGCGCCCATCGCCGACGTCCCCCGCCTGCGATCGCCATAAGGTCTGAGGCTCCCTCGCACTTCCCGCCCGGCGGGATCGGACAGACGGTCATGACTCGGCAACCCCTTTCCCTCCTGCGCGCCATGTTCGACGCGGCGGTGGACGCCGCCACCCCCCCCTCCCCCGCGGCGGCCCTTCCGCCCGCTCCCCCCCGCGGCCGTCTCGTCGTGGTCGGGGCCGGCAAGGCGTCCGCCGCGATGGCCAAGGCCGTCGAGGATCACTGGAAGGGACCGCTCACCGGTCTCGTGGTCACACGCTACGGCCATGGGGCGCCATGCGAGCGCATCGAGATCGTCGAGGCAGCCCATCCCGTTCCCGACGCCGCCGGCGAAGCCGCGGCCCGGCGCATCCTCGACCTCGTCCAGGGCCTCGGGCCCGACGATCTCGTGCTCGCGCTGATCTCCGGCGGCGGCTCGTCGCTGCTCAGCGTTCCGGCGCCCGGACTGACCTTGGCCGACAAGCAGGCCGTCAATTCCGCCCTCCTGCGCTCCGGCGCGCATATCGGGGCAATGAACTGCGTGCGCAAGCACCTGTCCGCCATCAAGGGAGGACGGCTCGCGGCCGCCGCCTATCCCGCCCGGGTCCTCACCCTCGTCATCTCCGACGTGCCGGGGGACGATCCCTCCACGATCGCCTCGGGCCCGACCGTGCCTGACGAGACCACCTTCGCCGAGGCGCGGGAGATTCTCGCCAAATACGGCATCGTCGAGCCCGCTTCCGCGGTCGCACATCTCGAACGCGCCGCGGAGGAGACGCCGAAGCCCGGCGATCCGCGCCTCGCCCATGCCGAGACGGTGATGATCGCCACGCCCCAGCAGTCGCTCGAGGCGGCCGCCGAGGTCGCGCGGGCGGCCGGCGTGACGCCCCTCATCCTCGGCGATGCGATCGAGGGCGAGGCGAGCGAGGTCGCCAAGGTCATGGCCGGGATCGCGCGCCAGGTGGCGCTCCGCGGCCAGCCGGCGGGTGCGCCCTGCGTGCTGATCTCCGGCGGCGAGACCACCGTGACCATTCGCGGCAAGGGGCGCGGCGGGCGCAACGTCGAATTCATGCTGTCGCTCGCCGTCGAGCTGAACGGGCTGCCGAACGTCTTCGCCCTTGCGGGCGATACCGACGGCGTGGACGGCGCCGAGGAGGTCGCGGGCGCCGTCGTGACGCCCGACACGCTCGCGCGGGCGCAGGCGCAGGGCATCGACGCGAAGCGCTCGCTCGCGAACAATGACGGCCACGGCTTCTTCGAGGCTCTCGGCGACCAGGTCGTCACCGGGCCCACTCTCACCAACGTCAACGACTTCCGAGCGATTCTGATTCTCGGACCGCAGGGGGCAGCGAAAGCTGAGAAATGAACATGCATCGTCAGCGGAGCGCCAAGATTGTTGCAACCCTCGGACCGGCGAGTTCGAGCCCCGAACTCATCCGGGCCCTGTTCGAGGCAGGGGCCGATGTCTTTCGCCTGAATTTCAGCCATGGGACGCATGAGGACCATGCGCTCCGCTACCGGACCATTCGCTCCCTGGAGGAGGAGATCGGACGGCCGATCGGAATTCTCGCCGACCTGCAGGGGCCCAAGCTGCGGGTGGGCCAGTTCGCGGCCGGGCGCGTGACGCTCGCGACGGGGGCTCGTTTCAACCTCGATCTCGATACCGGGCGCCCGGGAGACGAGACCCGCGTGTCCATGCCTCATCCGGAGGTGTTCCAGGCCCTCGCGCCGGGGGTTCAGCTTCTCCTGGACGACGGCAAGGTCCGCCTGGAGGTGGAGAGCTGCGAGCAGGGAAGCGCCGTGACCCGCGTCGTCGTGGGCGGGCCACTCTCGGACCGCAAGGGCGTCAGCGTTGTGGGCGCCGTGCTGCCGGTTTCGGCGCTGACGGAGAAGGATCGGCGCGACCTCGCCTTCGCCCTCGAGCTCGGCGTGGATTGGGTGGCTTTGTCCTTCGTCCAGCGCCCGGAAGATCTTGACGAGGTCCGCGAGATCGTGCGCGGCCGCGCCGGGGTCATGGCGAAGCTGGAGAAGCCCTCCGCGATCGACCGGCTGGAGGAGATCGTCGACCGCTCGGACGCGATCATGGTGGCGCGCGGCGACCTCGGCGTCGAGATGCTGCCCCAGAAGGTCCCGCCGATCCAGCGGCGCATCCTGCGTGTCTGCCGCAAGGCCGGCAAGCCCGCCATCGTCGCGACGCAGATGCTGGAATCGATGATCCAGACGCCGACGCCGACGCGCGCGGAAGCGTCCGACGTCGCCTCCGCCGTCTATCACGGCACCGATGCCGTGATGCTCTCGGCCGAATCGGCCTCCGGCCAGTATCCGGTCGAGGCGGTCTCCATGATGAGCAGCATCATCCAGGAGGTCGAGAAGGACCCCTATTACCGGCAGATGATCGAGGCGGCCCATCCCGAGCCCGACGCCACCATCGCGGATACGATCTGCTGCGGATTGCGCCGGGCCACCAATCTTCTCCCGGTCAAGGTGGCGGTGACCTACACGACCTCCGGCTATTCCAGCCTGCGCACGGCCCGGGAGAGGCCGACGGCGCCGATCCTCAGCATGGCCATGAGCATCCAGACGGCGCGCCGCCTCACGCTGGTCTGGGGTGTTCACTCAGTCCACGTCCACGAGATCAGCGATGCGAACGAGATGAGCGACTACGCCTGCGAGATGGCGGTCCGGGAAGGCTTCGCCGCCAAGGGCGACGTCGTCGTCATCGCCGCCGGGATGCCGTTCGGCGCGGCGGGAAACACCAACATGCTCAAGATCACGACGGTCTGACGGCGAGCCGCCTCCACCGCCCCAAGGGAACGACGAATATGACTGCGATCATTGAAATTCACGCCCGCGAGATTCTGGACAGCCGCGGCAATC
>NZ_DAOLAJ010000041.1:0-3880 GCF_035325185.1 Enterovirga sp.
CGATAGAGCAGGATCCCCGCATCGCCGTCGATATAGGTGATCTTCGATTCGCAGGCGGCGGTCGAGGTGAAGCCCGGATCGTAGGTGAAGGCGCCCGTCTGGGCGTAGAGCTTCGAGATGTCGATGACGTCGGGCCCGATCGTGCCCGACTTCACGGGAAATTCGGTTGTCTTGTCGTGCAGGGTCAGCGTGCTGCTGTTGCCGTTCATGGACATCCCTTTCTTCCACGATCGCCCGTTCGAGACGAACGGGCGTTCACCAGTGCCGTGTGCGCCGCAGCAAATGCGGCCTCATCGGTATCGGATCGCCTTGGGCCGTTCAAGCGGCGTTCACCGGGCTCCGCGCTGCGGACAGAAGGCGCTCATCCATACGTCTAAGGCATGTCTCCCGGCCGAGGATGCCCATCACGTCGAACAGGCCGGGCGAGGTTCCCCGCCCGGTCACCGCCGCCCGCAGCGGCTGCGCGATCTGGCCGAGCTTGATTCCGGCCCGTTCCGCATAGCCGCGCACGGCCGCCTCGAGGCTCTGCGGCGTCCAGTCGGCGAGGGCGGCGAGATCGGCCCGCACCTCCGCGAGGCGTCCGCGCGCCGCCGCGTCGAGCAGGCTCTCGGCCTTCGCGTCGAGGACGAGGGGGGCGGGGCCGTAGAGGTAATAGGCACTGTCGAGAAGCTCGACGAGCGTCTTCGCGCGCTCCTTGAGGCCCGGCATCGAGGCGAGCAGCATCCGCCGCAATTCGGGATCGAGCGCGGCGCCGAGGCCGCGGCTCGGGCCGAGAGCGGGCATCAACCGGTCGAGCGCATCCACCAGCGCGGCGTCGTCCGCCGCGCGCATGTAGTGGCCGTTGAGGTTCTCGAGCTTGGCGAAGTCGAAGCGGGCCGGCGAGCGGCCGATCGAGCCGAGGTCGAAAGCCGCGATCATCTCCTTGTCCGAAAAGATCTCCTGGTCGCCGTGGCTCCAGCCGAGGCGGACGAGATAATTGCGCAAAGCCGCAGGGAGATAACCCATCTCGCGATAGGCATCGACGCCGAGCGCGCCGTGGCGCTTCGACAGCTTGGCCCCGTCCGGCCCGTGGATCAGCGGCACATGCGCCATGGCCGGGATGGACCAGCCCAAGGCCCGGTAGATCTGGCTCTGGCGCGCGGCGTTGGTCAGATGGTCGTCGCCGCGGATGATCTGCGTCACGCCCATGTCGTGGTCGTCCACCACCACGGCCAGCATGTAGGTGGGGGTGCCGTCGGAGCGCAGCAGCACGAGGTCGTCCAGATCCTTGTTCTGCCAGACGACCCGGCCCTGGACGGCATCCTCGACCACCGTCTCGCCCTCCTGCGGGGCGCGCAGGCGGATGGCGGGCTTCAGCCCGGCCGGCGCCTCGGAGGGATCGCGATCGCGCCAGCGGCCATCATAGCGGGCAGGCCGGCCCTCGCGGCGGGCGGCCTCGCGCATCTCGGCGAGTTCCTGGGCGGTGGCGTAGCAGCGATAGGCGCCCCCGCTCGCGAGAAGCTGCTCGGCCACCTCCCGGTGGCGGGCCGCCCGGGCGAACTGATGGACGACGTCGCCGTCCCAGTCGAGGCCGAGCCACGACAGGCCGTCGAGGATCGCGGCGATGGCCGCGTCGGTCGAGCGCTCCCGGTCCGTGTCCTCGATCCGCAGCAGCATCCTGCCGCCGAATCGCCGGGCATAGAGCCAGTTGAACAAGGCGGTGCGAGCCCCTCCGATATGGAGGAAACCTGTCGGCGATGGCGCAAAGCGCGTGACGACGGAATCGGGCATTGGCGAAATGGCTCGGGAGAGAAGGGATCGGCCGGCGCGAAAGGGCTGGCGGCCCGGCGGCGCTCGTTTAGCATGGCGACGGAGGCGGCGTTAAGCCCGGGGCCATGGAGCGGGGACGGGACGAATTGCGTTCATCCGGCAGCCGGCGCGCCGCGGCGCGAGCGCTGGCGCGGCCGGTCTTCGCCGCCCCGGTTGCGGCGGGGCTTCGCGCGCACCGGCGCCTGCCCGCGATCGCGGGCGGGTGGTTTCGCGGCGCCCTGCGCGAGGAGATCGAGAACCGCCGGCTCCTGCCCTGGCTGGCGGTCGCCTATGGCGCGGGCATCCTCCTCGCCTTCGCCGCGGACGGGCCGCCCTCCTTCTGGCCGGCTTTGGCCGCGGGCGCGACCTTTGCCGCTCTCGCCTGGCGTGCGCGGGCCCGGCTCGGGCGGCAGGCGGCGCTCGCTGCGCTGGCGGCCGTCTTTTTCGGCTTCGCGGCGACGCTGCTGCGGATGGCGCTCGTCGAGGCGCCGGTCCTGGCGCGCCCGCTCTCCGCCAAGGTCTCGGGCTTCGTCGAGAGCGTCGAGGAGCGGAGCGGGGGAGGCGGGCGGCTGGTCCTGCGCGTCTCCGCCATCGAGGGGCTTGCGGAGACGGCTCGGCCGGAGCGCGTGCGGCTGACCGTCCGGTCGCTCGGGACTGTCGCGCCGGGCGATTTCGTGCGCGCCACCGCGCGGCTGATGCCGCCGCCGGAAGCCGCACGTCCGGGCGGCTACGATTTCGCGCGCGACGCCTATTTCCGGGGGATCGGAGCCGTGGGCTCCGTCTCGGGAAGCGCGCGCCGGGCCATCGGCCCCCCGCCCGATTTCTCCACCCGCTTCGCGGCGATGGTCGACCGGGCCCGCAACGCGCTCACCGCCCGCATCGCCGGAAGCATCGGGGGGCAGGCCGGGGCGGTCGCGGCCGCCCTCGTCACCGGCAAGCGCGGCCTCATCGAGGAGAAGACGAACGACATCCTGCGCGCCGCCGGCATCTATCACGTGGTCTCGATCTCGGGCCTGCACATGGTGCTGGCGGCGGGCGTCTTCTTCACGCTCGCGCGCGGCCTTCTCGCCCTTTCGCCCGGCCTCGCTCTCTTCTGGCCGATCAAGAAGATCGCGGCCCTCGTCGGCATGGCGGCGGCCGCGGCCTATTGCATCTTCTCCGGCGCCGAGGTCGCGACGGAGCGCTCGCTCGTGATGATTCTCGTCATGCAGGGCGCGATCCTGTGCGACCGGCCGGCCATGTCGATGCGCAACCTCGCCCTCTCGGCCTTGATCGTCCTGACGCGCGAGCCCGAGGCGCTGCTCGGCCCCTCCTTCCAGATGTCCTACGGAGCGGTCGCGGGCCTCATCACCCTCGCCGAGGTCGTCCGGCGCCGGCGGCGGGCCTCCGAGCCCGGCGATGCGCTCCGGCGTGCCGGCCTGAAGCTCGGAGGGATCGTCTTCGGCGTGGCCGCGACCACCCTCGTCGCCACCGCCGCGACGGCTCCCTTCGGCACCTATCACTTCCAGAACCTCCAGCCCTACGGCCTCATCGGCAATGCCGCGACGCTGCCGCTCGTCTCCTTCGCCGTGATGCCGGCGGCGGTGATCGGGATCCTGGCGCTGCCCTTCGGCCTCGATCAGCCCGTCTGGGCGGCGATGGGCTGGGCGGTGGAGGCGGTGCTGCGCCTGTCGGGCTGGGTCGCGGGATTCGCCAACTCGATCGTCATCGTTCCCGCTTTCGGCGGGACGGCGCTGGGTCTCTTCGCGGCGGCCCTGCTGCTCGCGACCCTGCCCGGATCGTCGCTGCGGATCCTGGCCCTCCTTCCGCTCGTGGCCGGCCTCGCCCTCGCCGCCGCCGCGAGGCGGCCGGACATCTATGTGGCGCGCGACGGTACGGGAATGGCAGTGCGGCAGCCGGATGGGCGCCTCCTCGTTCTCGGCCCCGTCGCGGCCTTCACGGTCGAGCAATGGCTGCGCGCGGACGGCGATCCGCGCCGCGCGGGCGACCGGACCCTGCGCGATCCCTCGCGCTGCGATCCGCTCGGCTGCGCGGCGCATCTCGCGGACGGGCGGGCCGTCTCGGTGGTCGCGAACAGGCGGGGGTTCGAGGG
>NZ_DAOLAJ010000041.1:3890-32101 GCF_035325185.1 Enterovirga sp.
GCCCCCGCGGGGCGGCCGGCCCGGTCTGGGGGGTCGCAAGGGGGGGGGGTTCAGAGAAGGTTGCCGGGGGGCCGGGTTCCCCTCCCCCCCCCCACAAGGCCCCGCCGGGATGCGCCGCGAGCGTCGTCCTCGACCGGGATCACCTCGCCGGCCACGGCGCGACCACGCTGCGGATCGTCCCGTCCGGCATTCTCATGGAGAGCGTGCGAAAGCCAGGACCGGGCCGGCCCTGGATGCCGCAGCCGCAGGCCGGGGCGCGCGCCCCGGCAGGGCTTCCCGCCCAGCCTCCCGGCGCCGGCGGGGACGAGCCGGGACCGGAGGGGAAAGTGCCGTGAGGGGGCGCCCTTCACGGCCGGCTCCCCGGCTCAGTACCGTCGCACGAGGCTGACAAGCTTGCCCTGGATGCGCACGCGGTCGGGTCCGAGGACCCGCGTCTCGTAGGCGGCGTTGGCGGGTTCGAGCGCGATGGAGGAGCCGCGCTTGCGCAGGCGCTTCAGTGTCGCCTCCTCGTCGTCGATGAGGGCGACCACGATGTCGCCGGTATTGGCCGCGTCCTGGCGGCGGATGACGACCGTATCGCCGTCGAGGATGCCGGCCTCGACCATCGAATCGCCCTTCACCTCGAGGGCGTAATGCTCCCCGCCCGCCATCAGGAAATCGGGCGAGAGGATGATGGAATGGGAGGGGTTCTGGATCGCCGAGATCGGTGTGCCGGCCGCGATCCGGCCCATGACCGGGATCGAGACGGAGCGATCCGGCGCGGCGACCCGAGGCTTGCCGAAATTGCCGGCGACGACGTTCGGCGCGATCCGGGGCCGGGCCGCGGCCTCGGGCAGCCGGATGACCTCGAGCGCCCGGGCGCGGTTCGGCAGCCGGCGGATGAAGCCGCGCTCCTCGAGGGCTGTGATCAGTCGGTGGATGCCCGATTTCGATTTCAGCTCCAGCGCCTCCTTCATCTCGTCGAAGGAGGGCGGCACGCCCGTCTCGCGCACGCGCTCATGGATGAAGCGGAGCAGTTCGTTCTGCTTGCGGGTCAGCATGGTCGCCCTCCTGCCACGGCCGACTCGGAGAGTCGAAACAAATCATGAACACCGTAACTGTTCCGCTAATGTTCCACAAGCGGCCGGCAGGATTTTGCTCCTTTTATTCCGCCGGCACGGGCATCGCCTTGGCCCATAATTCGGGCTCCAGCTCCTCGCGCCGGTCGGGGAAGAAGAGAGCGCAGAGGAGCGTGATCACCGCGAAGGCGGCGAGGACGAGCGTCACCGCGGTCAGGCTTCCCGTCCGCTCGTGCAGGATGCCGACGAGGGGAGCCGCCGCGGCCGCCCCCAGGAAGCCGACGAAGAAGCGGACCGAATAGAGCTTCGCCCGCAGCGGCGGGGCGATGTAGCGCGCCGTCATGGTCTCGTTCACGGTCACCTGGCCGAAGATCACGGCCGCCACGAGCCCCGCGAGGGGCAGGGAGATCCAGCCATCCGCGAAGGCGAGGGCGCCGAGCGCGGGCGCGAGGATGCAGGCGAGGGGCACGAAGACGCGCTTCAGCGTCTTCCTGTCGATCAGCCGGCCGACCGTGAACTGCGTCACCGCTCCGCACAGGGTCACCGCGAAGGCCAGGACGCCGACGAGGGGCAGGAGGCGCGCATCGCTCGCGAGGCGTTCCTGCATCAGCTTGGGCAGGAGGATCGTATAGGCGTTGAAGACGAGGCCCGAAACGATCGCGACGAGCAGCAGCACGATCACCGCCCGGCGGACGAGATGGCGCGGGATCGCCGGGAACGCCTTCGCGGAGACATGGGCCGCATGGTCGTATTCGGGCACCGGCAGCCACAGGAGCCCGAGCAGGATCGCGAAGCCCCCCGGCACGAAGAACGCCATGCGCCAGCCGAACTGGCCCGCGAGGAAGGCCGTGACGATGGGGGCGCTCGCGACCCCGACATTGCCGAAGACCCCGTTGACCCCGATCTGGGCGCCGGGCCTGGAGCCGGCCGCCTCGACCAGCATCGCGGTGCCGATCGGGTGGTAGATGGCCGCGAAGGCGCCGGCCGCCCCGAGCGTCGCCGCCAGCATCAGCGGCGTCGAGACGAGCCCGGCCGCGATCAGCGACAGCCCCGTCCCGAAGCAGAAGACGAGCATCATGACGCGCCGGCCGAATTTCGCCGCGAGCCAGCCCTGGGGCAGGGAGATCACGCCGTAGAGCACGAACATCGCCGTCGCGAGGGCGAGGACCGGCCCGTAATCGGAGCCGAATTCCCCGCCCGGCCGCGCCATCACCAGGACCGCCGTCGGGAGGATCAGCAGGCAGTAATGGGTGAGGAAATGGGCCGCGTTGATGAAGAAGATCTGGCGTCTGGCGGCTTTCTGCGTGTCGGCCACGCGCGCCTCCCGGAATGTCGTGATGCTTTCCTATGCAGCGGCGGATGACGGGCGTCCATGCCACGCGCGCCGGCTCAGCCTTGCCGCATCGGCATGGGGCGGGGCGGGTCAGATGCCGTCCAACGCGGTGCGCAGGCGGATTGATCTTCGTACACGATTTGTTCTATGGATCGCGCGCGGGCCGGCTCTTTGTCCCAGCCGGCTGCGCGGCCTATATCGAGACGATGCCCAAGCCCGACGACCTCTTCGACCGCTCGCGCCCGCGCGATTTCGGCGATGCCCGCGTGATCTCGGTGCGCGGCGCGCGCGAGCACAACCTCAAGAACGTCGACCTCACGATCCCGCGCGACAGGCTGGTCGTGTTCACGGGGCTCTCGGGCTCGGGCAAGTCCTCGCTTGCCTTCGACACGATCTATGCCGAGGGGCAGCGGCGCTATGTCGAATCGCTCTCGGCCTATGCGCGCCAGTTCCTGGAGATGATGCAGAAGCCCGATGTCGACCAGATCGACGGGCTCTCCCCGGCCATCTCGATCGAGCAGAAGACGACCTCGAAGAATCCGCGTTCGACGGTCGGCACGGTCACGGAGATCTACGACTATATGCGCCTTCTCTGGGCGCGGGTCGGGGTGCCCTATTCGCCCGCGACGGGGCTGCCCATCGAGAGCCAGACCGTCCAGCAGATGGTGGATCGCATCGTCGCGCTGCCCGAGAAGACGCGACTCTACCTGCTGGCGCCGGTCGTGCGCGACCGCAAGGGCGAGTACCGTAAGGAGATCGCCGAGTTCCAGAAGAAGGGCTATCAGCGCCTCAAGGTGGACGGGCAGTTCTACGCCATCGACGAGGTGCCGACGCTCGACAAGAAATACAAGCACGACATCGACGTCGTCATCGACCGGCTCGTGGTGCGTCCCGACATGGGCGCGCGCCTTGCCGACAGCCTGGAGCAGGCGCTCGAGATGGCCGACGGCATTGCCATCATCGAGTTCGCGGACACGCCGCCGCCCCTCTCCCCCCTTGTGGGGGAGATCGAGTCGCGAAGCGACCGAGAGGGGGGAGGAAACGACGACGGTCCAGGCGCGGGCACCTCCCTCCCTAGCCCTCCCCCACAAGGGGGGAGGGGACGGGGCGGTGGCGGGGAGAGGGCGGCTCTCCCCCGGCGCATCACCTTTTCCTCGAAATTCGCCTGCCCGGTTTCCGGCTTCACGATTCCCGAGATCGAGCCGCGGCTCTTCTCCTTCAACTCGCCGACCGGCGCCTGCCCGGCCTGCGCCGGCATCGGCCACGAGATGCGGATCGATCCGAACCTCGTCGTGCCGAACGGCGAGATCACGCTGAAGAAGGGCGCCATCGCGCCGTGGGCCAAGTCGACCTCGCCCTATTACGGCCAGACGCTCGACGCCCTCGCGAAGCACTATGGCTTCTCGACAGCCGCCAAATGGAGCGCCCTGCCGGAGAAGGCGCGCCAGGTGATCCTCTACGGCTCGGGCGGCGAGGCGATCCGCATGGCCTATAACGACGGCCTGCGCGCCTACGAGGTGAACAAGCCCTTCGAGGGCGTCGTCACCAATCTGGAGCGGCGCTATCGCGAGACGGAAAGCGACTGGGCGCGCGAGGAGATCTCGCGCTTCATGTCCGAGACACCCTGCCGGACCTGCGGCGGTAAAAGGCTCAAGCCCGAGGCCCTCGCCGTGAAGGTGGACGGGCTCGACATCTCGGAGGCGACGTCCCGCTCGATCCGCGAGGCTGTGGCCTGGGCAATCTCCCTGCCGGAGCGCCTCAGCCCGAAGCAGAACGAGATTGCAACGCGCATCCTCAAGGAGATCCGCGACCGCCTGACCTTCCTCTCCGATGTCGGGCTCGACTATCTGACGCTCGCCCGTGCCTCGGGCACGCTCTCGGGCGGCGAGAGCCAGCGCATCCGCCTCGCCTCGCAGATCGGCTCGGGGCTCACGGGCGTGCTCTACGTGCTCGACGAACCGTCCATCGGCCTCCACCAGCGCGACAACGAGCGCCTGCTCGGCACGCTGAAGAGGCTGCGCGACCTCGGCAATTCCGTCATCGTCGTCGAGCACGACGAGGATGCCGTGCGCCAGGCCGATTACGTGGTCGATATCGGGCCGGGCGCGGGCATTCACGGCGGCGAGATCGTCTCCCAGGGCACGCCCGAGGAGGTGATGGCCGATCCGGCCTCGCTGACCGGCGATTATCTCACCGGCCGCAAGAGCGTGCCCATGCCCGCAAAGCGGCGCAAGCCCGACAAGGCGCGCCAGATCAGGCTCGTCGGCGCGCGCGGCAACAATCTCAAGGACGTGACGGCCGAGGTGCCGCTCGGCCTCCTCACCTGCATCACAGGGGTCTCGGGCGGGGGTAAGTCGACCCTCGTCATCGATACGCTCTACCGGGCCGTCGCGCGCCGCCTCGCCAATGCGGCGGAGCATCCGGCTCCCTTCGAGCGGATCGAGGGGCTGGAGATGCTCGACAAGGTCATCGACATCGACCAGTCGCCGATCGGCCGCACGCCGCGCTCGAACCCGGCCACCTATATCGGCGCCTTCACGCCCATCCGCGACTGGTATGCGGGCCTGCCGGAGGCCAAGGCGCGCGGCTACGGGCCGGGCCGCTTCTCCTTCAACGTGAAGGGCGGGCGCTGCGAGGCTTGCGCCGGCGACGGCGTCATCAAGATCGAGATGCACTTCCTGCCGGACGTCTACGTCACCTGCGACGTCTGCAAGGGCAAGCGCTACGACCGCGAGACGCTGGAGGTGAAGTTCCGCGAGAAGTCCATCGCGGACGTGCTCGACATGACGGTCGAGGAGGCGACGGAGCTGTTCCGGGCCGTCCCGACCATCCGCGACAAGCTCGCGACGCTCTGCCGGGTCGGGCTCGACTATGTCCATGTGGGCCAGCAGGCGACGACGCTCTCGGGCGGCGAGGCGCAGCGCGTGAAGCTCGCCAAGGAGTTGTCCAAGCGCTCGACCGGCCGCACCCTCTACATCCTCGACGAGCCGACGACGGGCCTGCATTTCCACGACGTCGCCAAGCTCCTGGAACTGCTGCACGAACTCGTGGCGCAGGGGAACACGGTGGTCGTGATCGAGCACAACCTGGAGGTCATCAAGACGGCCGACTGGGTCATCGACATGGGCCCCGAAGGCGGCGACGGCGGCGGCACCATCGTTGCGCAGGGGACGCCGGAGGAGATCGCGAAAAGCCCCGCGAGCCATACGGGGCGATTCCTGCGGGAGGTGCTGAAGCGGCGGCCGGTGGCTGAAGCGGGTGCGAAGCGGGAGACGCGCAAGAGAAAGCCGGCCGGATCGACGCGGCGCGAGGCGGCGGAGTAGGGCGGAGGCTTGGGTGCTTCGCCGGCTTTCTCAAAAGGATGCCGGAAGGCGACGCACGCATCGCCCTACGAGATCGGGTAAAGTCGGATAGACTTCAAACTCCGGCCTCCTCATGATCCTCCACTATCATCCCCTTTCCTCCTTTTGTCACAAGGCCTTGATTGCGCTGTACGAGAAGGGCGCCGCCTTCGAGCCGAAGCTCGTCGATCTGTCCGACGAGGCGCAGGCGGCGGCCTTGCGGGCCATCTGGCCGATGCGAAAGTTCCCGGTATTGGAGGATGCGGGACGGATCGTGCCTGAAGCCTCCGTCGTCATCGATTACCTCGATGCCTTCCATGGCGGCTCGCCACTCGTGCCGGCCGAGCCGGACGCGATGATCGAGACGCGTCTCCTCGACCGCGTCTTCGACAACTATGTCCACCTGCCCATGCAGAAGGTCATGCTCGACCTTCTGAAGCCCGCCGAGGCGAAGGATCCGGGCGGGGTGGAGGAGGCGCGGCGCACCATCCGCACGGCCTATGGGCTCCTCGATGCGCGGCTTGCCGGCCGGCACTGGGCCGCGGGCGAGGCTTTCACCCTGGCCGATTGCGCCGCGGCACCTGCGCTCTTCTATGCGCGCGTCGCCGTGCCCGCCGACGATCATCCGACGCTCGCCGCCTATTTCGAGCGCCTGATCGCACGGCCCTCCGTCGCACGGGTTCTCGACGAGGCCCGGCCCTGGTTCCGCTTCTTCCCGATGATCGACCGGTTGGAGGCGCGGTTCCGCTAGGGCCGCATCATTCGCGCAGGCGCGGCGCGAGGATGCGGACCGGCTCGGCGAGGCCCTTCACCTCGTGCAGCCCAAGATCGTCCAGCGGCTCGTCCAGGAGGCGGGCCACGGCCTCGGTGAGCAGGATCGGCCGGCCGAGCGGGCGGCACAGGCCCTCGACGCGGCTCGCGAGGTTCACGGCGCGGCCGATCACGGTGAAGTCGAGGCGCGCGGGCGCGCCTACATTGCCGAAGAAGACGCGGCCGAAATGGAGCCCGATCCCGGTCGCGAGCGGGCGCCAGCCCTCGGCCTTCGCGAGCGGGGCGGGCGGGGCGGGCGGGGCGGCGTTCAGCCTGTCGAGATGGGCGAGGGCGCGCCGGGCGGCACGAAGCGCGCCCGCCGCGGGCTCGCGCGCTTCGCCGCCGCGCCGGCCGAAGGCGGCGAGAAGGCCGTCGCCGATGAATTTCAGCACCTCCCCGCCCTCCGCCATCACGGCCTCGGCCATCACGTCGAAATAGGCGTCGAGCAGGGCGAGCATCGTCTCCGGCGGCAGGCGCTCGGACAAAGTCGTGAAGCCGCGAAGATCCGACATCCAGATCGTCGCCTCGTCGATTTCGCCCGCGCCCCGGCTGATCGTCCCGTCGAGGACGCGGATCCCGGCCTCCTCGCCGAGATAGGTGCGCACGATGTTCCGGGCGATCCGGCTGGCGACGTGCCGTTGCAGATGCAGGGCGAAGATACGCACGAGGCGCTCGACGGCCTCGAGCGCGCCCGGCGCGAAGCCGCCCGGGCGGCTCGTCGCGACGGTGACGGCGTTGTGCCGTCCGCGATCCCGCCCGACCGGGATCGCGGCATATTCGGTGAAGCCCTGCCCGGCGAACTGCTCGAAGATCGGAAACCGCGCCTTCGCGGCCGGATCGTCGATCATGCCGCGGAACGGCTCGCCATGCTCGATGACGCCGTAGATCGGATTGCGGCGGAAGCTGTCATGCGCGACCGCCTCCGGCGCGACGCGAATTTCGTCGCAGGTCCGGGTGGCGCGGCTCCAGTTCCAGGCGACGCCGATCGCTTGCGGATGAAGGGTGCCCGCATGGGCGCTGAAGCGATCGACGCCGAGGCCGGCGGCCCAAAGGCGCCAGGCCAGCCGGTCGATGAGAGCCGCCGTGTCGTCCTCGTCGATCGCCGGGCCGAGAAGCCACGCCTCGATGTCCGCGGGCGTCGTGGGTCCGGGGTCCGGTCCCTCGCGCGTGAG
This sequence comes from Enterovirga sp., assembly GCF_035325185.1. Taxonomy (GTDB): domain Bacteria; phylum Pseudomonadota; class Alphaproteobacteria; order Rhizobiales; family Beijerinckiaceae; genus Enterovirga. Next base: position 11,605 of record NZ_DAOLAJ010000041.1, read on the forward strand.
GCGGCGGACGAGCGTGACGGTGGGCGGATAGAGGTTCGGTTCAGAGGGCGGCGAGGGCATGCGGGCACTCCTTGCACGAAACGGGCGCCGATGGCGGCTTCTGCCCTCGGGCGGCTCAGACCGCCAGATAGGCGTCCCGGACGGCCGGGTTCGCCTCCAGTTCCGCGATGGTGCCGGAAAAGCGGACGCGACCGCTTTCCAGGATCACTGCGCGGTCGCAGATGAGCCGGGCGAAATGCAGGTTCTGCTCGGAGAGCAGGATCGACAGCCCCTCCCGCTTGAGCGCGAGGAGCACGCGGGCCATCTCCTCGATGATCTTCGGGGCGAGGCCCTCGGAGGGCTCGTCGAGAAGGACGAGGCGCGGATTGCCCATGAGGGTGCGGGCGATGGTTAGCATCTGCTGCTCGCCTCCGCTCATGCGCCCGCCCGGACGGCTGCGCATCTGCGCGAGGTTCGGGAAGAGCGCGTAGAGCCGCTCGGGGGTCCAGTGGGGCGCGCCGGCCCGGGGCGGCTGGCGTCCGACCTCGAGATTCTCGGCGACTGTCAGCTCGGTGAAGACGCGCCGGTCCTCGGGCACGTAGCCGAGGCCCCGCCGGACGATGGCCGGGGTCGACAGGCGAAGGATGTCCTCACCCTCGAAGAGGATGCGTCCGGTCCGCCTCGGCAGGAGGCCGACAATGGCCTTGAGGGTGGTCGACTTGCCCGCGCCGTTGCGCCCGAGCAGCGCCACGACCTCGCCGGCGCCGACGGAAAGCGACACGTCGAACAGGGCCTGGGCCGGCCCGTGCCAGGCCGCGAGGCGTTCCACCTCAAGCATGGGCGGGCCCCGCGGCGAAGGTCAGGCCCTCGCCGAGATAGATCGCTTTCACGGCTGGATCGTCGCGGATCTGCGCGGGCGTGCCCGAGGCGACGATGCGGCCGCGATCGAGCACGAGGATGCGGTCGGCATGCTCGAAGACCACATCCATGTCGTGCTCCGTGAAGAGAACGCCGATGCCGGCGCCGCGGGCGATCGCGGCTGCGGCGCGCATCGTCTCCACGCGGTCGGCCGGGGCCATGCCGGCGGTCGGCTCGTCCATGAGGAGGAGGCGTGGTGCGTTGGCGAGCGCGAGCGCGAGTTCCAGGCGCTTGAGGTCGCCGTAGGAGAGGGTGCCGCAGGGATGGTCGCGCTCCTCCGCCAGCCCGACCCGGTCGCAGAGCCGCCGGGCCTCCTCCCGCTGCTCGCGGGAGGCGAGGCCCCAGGGGCGCCAGAGCCGGCCCGCATGCGACAGCAAAGCCACCTGCACGTTCTCGATGACGGTCATCGAGCCGAAGGCCGCGGCGATCTGGAAGGTGCGGCCGACGCCGAGGCGCCAGACCTCGCGCGGGGTCATCCCGGCCGTGTCGCGGCCATTGATGCGGACCGTGCCGGAATCGGGCCAGATCTGTCCGTTCAGCATGTTGAAGCAGGTCGATTTGCCGGCCCCGTTCGGGCCGATCACCGCGAGGATCTCGCCGGGCGCGAGCGTGAAGGACACCTCGCGGACGGCGTGGACGCCCCCGTAGGATTTGGAGAGGCCGGAGACTTCGAGGAGGGCAGGGGTCACGGGCGCGCCCCGCGGGCGCGGTGGCGGAGAGCGTCGAGCGAGCCGACGACGCCGCGCGGAAACGCGACGACGAGCGTGATGATGACGAGGCCGAGGACGAGCTTCGAGGAATCCGTCTGGCTCATGAGCACGATCGACAGCGCCCGAAAGAGCAGCGCGCCGATCACGCCGCCCGACACGGTCTCGACGCCGCCGAGCAGCACCATCACCAGCCCGTCGACGGAGGTCGGGATGCCCAGCGCGTCGGGGAAGACGCTGCCCTTGAGATAGGCGAAGAGGGCGCCGGCGAGGCCCGCGGCGAGGCCGGCGATCACGAGAGCGCGCCATTGGAGGCTCTTGCGGTCGATCCCGATCGCCTCTGCTCGCAGCCCGCTGTCGCGCACGGCGCGCAACGCGAAGCCGAAGGGCGAGAAGACGATGACGCGCAGCGCGGCGACGCCGAGGACCGCGAGGGCGAGGCAGAGCCAGTAGAAGGCGGCCGGGCTCGCGGCCCAGGAGGGCGGCCATACGCCGAGAATGCCGTTGTCGCCGCCCGTGACCGAGGTCCATTGGAACGCGACCGACCACGTGATCTGCGCGAAGGCGAGGGTCAGCATCGCGAAATAGACGCCCGCGAGCCTGACGCAGAACCAGCCGAAGGCCGCCGCTCCGGCCGCGGCGAGGAGCATTCCGGCGAGGAAGCCGGCGGGCATCGGCCAGCCGAGGCCCTTGGCCGCGAGCGCCGCGCCATAGGCGCCCAGGCCGAAATAGGCGGCATGGCCGAAGGAGACGAGGCCGCCCGTCGACATCATGAACTGCAACGATGCCGCAAAGAGCGCGAAGACCAGCAATTCGGCGCCAACCGTCAGGACATAGCCTCCCGCGACGAGGGGCAGGAGGGCGGCGAGCGCGACCCCGGCGGCTGTCCAGGCACGCTCGCGGGTGTCCATGGGACGCCACGGCCGGATGGTTATGGCGACGGCGGGGCGGGGTGCGCCTTCCGGCCGCCCAAAGAGGCCGAAAGGCCGGGCCACGAGCACGATCGCCATCACCGCGAAGACGATGACAAGCGAGACCTGCGGCAGCACCAGGATGCCGAGCGCGTTCAGCTCCGAGACCAGGAAGGCCGCGACGAAGGCGCCCGCGACGCTGCCGAGGCCGCCCACCACGACCACGACGAAGGCCTCGACGATGATCTGAAGGTCCATCGCGTGGCTGACGCCGCCGCGCGGAAGCTGGAGAGCGCCGCCGAGGGCGGCCAGGAAGATGCCGAGCGCGAAGACGCCCGTGAAGAGCCATTTCTGGTGAACCCCCAGCGCGGCCACCATGTCGCGGTCCTGCGTCGCGGCGCGGACCAGGATGCCGAAGCGCGTCCTGTGGAAGAGGAGCCACAGCGCGCCGAGGACCGCCGGGCCGAGGAAGACGAGAAAGAGATCGTAGGCGGGGATCTGCTGGCCGAGGATCTCCACGGCGCCGCGCAGGCCCGGCGCCCGGCGCCCCACGAGATCCTCCGGCCCCCAGATCGCCACGGCCAGGTCCTGGAAGACCAGGGTGACGCCGAAGGTCGCGAGCAACTGGAGCAATTCCGGCGCATGATAGATGCGGCGCAGGAGGACGATCTCGATCACGGCGCCCAAGGCCGCGATCGCCAGGGCCGCGAGGAGGATGCCGCCCCAGAAGCCGGCGGCGCCGTCGAGGCGCTCCGTCAGGGTCCAGGCGAGATAGGCCCCGGCCATGTAGAAAGCGCCGTGGGCGAAGTTCACGATGCGCGTGACGCCGAAGATGATCGACAGTCCCGACGCGACGAGGAACAGCGACGACGCTCCGGCGAGGCCGGTCAGGAACTGGGCGAGGAGGACATCCATCGGAAGCGTCTGCGGGAAGGCTGCGCCCTCATCCCCGCCTCAATCCTGCGGCCTCATCTTGCGCACCTCCTCGTCGGAGGGAAGATATTTGGCGCCGTCGCGATATTGCGCATCGCGCATCACGCCCTTGCCGCCTTCGAGGCCCGTCCGCCCGACGAAGGCCCCGACCGTGGACTGGTGGTCGATCGCGCGGAAGGTCGCCGGCCCGAAGGGGCTGTCGAAGGAGATGCCCTCCGCCGCCTTGACCAGCGCCTCCGTGTCGGTCGAGCCGGCCTTGGCGACGATGGCGGCGATCGCGTGCACGAGCGAATAGCCGACCACGGAGCCGAGGCGGGGATAGTCGTTCCACCTCGCCTGATAGGCTTTCAGGAACGCCTCGTGCTCGGGCGTATGGATCGCACGCCAGGGATATCCGGTCACGATCCAGCCCTCCGGCGTCTCGTCCTTGAGGGGATCGAGATATTCCGGCTCGCCCGTCAGGAACGAGACCACGGCGCGGTCCTTGAAGAGGCCGCGCGTATTGCCCTCGCGGACGAGCTTCACGAGGTCGGGGCCGAAGGTGACGTTCAGGATCGCGTCGGGCTTCAGCGCCGCGATCGCCTGGACGACCGGGCCCGCCTCGATCTTGCCCTGGGTCGGCCATTGCTCGCCGACCCATTCGATGTCGGGCCGCTTCCTGGAGAGAAGCTCCTTGAACACCTTCACGGCCGATTGGCCGTATTCGTAGTTCGGGGCGATGGTCGCCCAGCGCCTGGCCGGGAGCTTCGCCGCCTCCTCGGCCAGCATCGCGGCCTGCATGTAGTTCGAGGGCCGCAGGCGGAAGGTGTAGCGGTTGCCGGCCGACCAGACCATGGCGTCCGTCAGCGGCTCGCTCGCGAGGTAGAAGATCTTCTTCTGCTTGGCGTAATCGGCGAGAGCGAGGCCGACATTCGAGAAGAAGCCGCCGGCGATCATGGCGACGCCCTCCCGCGCCACCAGCTCGTTGGCGGCGGTGACGGCATCGGCGGGCTTGCCGCCGTCGTCCCGGGTGATCACGACGAGCTTCTTGCCGAGAAGGCCGCCCTTGGCGTTGATCTCCTCGACGGCGAGCTGGATCGCCTTGCGATAGGGCTCGGTGAAGGCCGGCAGGCCGGAATAGGAATTGACCTCGCCGATCCTGATCTCGCCCTCCTGGGCGAGGGCCGGCAGGCCGGAAAGCCCGGCGGCCAGCGCCAGCGACGCCAAAATGGCCCGTCTCGTGTCCATGCCGTTCCTCTCGGGACTTGTCGCCGGAGCCGGCTCTTAGAGCATTTTCGAGCGACGCGGAGCCGGCTCGCGCGAAGAAAATGTGGGCCGGACGAAGAAGAGCGCGCGGCGCGACGGCTTCATCCGGGCGCCGGCTTCGCGCCCGGCGGGGCCGGCAGGTCCTGCCAATGCGTCGGCTGGTCCTCGTCTCCGAGGCTGACGGGAGCCTGCATGCGCGACAGCCACGCATCGTCCTCCTCGCTGTGGAGCGCGATGATCGCGCCCCATCGGGGCGAATAGACGAGAAGCTCGATATCGTTCGGAGCCGATTCGATCGGCTGCCATTCCCTTGTAGGCATACGGACACTTTCCAGCTACGCCTCGCAACGCGCGGGACGCCCGATCGGATGCATATGTCCATGTCATCAGCCGTTATCGATCTGGGAGTCGAGGAGGTCGCGGCGGGTCTCGCGGACGGGACGATCCTCCTCGTCGACGTCCGCGAGCCTCACGAGCAGGCGCGGGGAACGATCCCCGGCTCGCTCTCGATGCCGCTCTCGCGATTCGATCCGGCGGCGCTGCCCGCGGCGGAGGGAAGGCGGCTGGTCTTCTCCTGCGCCGCAGGAGTGCGCTCGCGGATCGCGATCGAGGCGGCGAGGCGGGCCGGACTCGAGGTCGGCGCGCATCTCGCGCCGGGCTTCAAGGGCTGGGCGGCGGCCGGCATGCCGGTCGCGCGTCCGACTATCGGCTAGTGCGGCGGCGGCCTCGCCGTGTGTCACCACACCTGACTTTCACGGCCGCCCTCGTTATGGGCGCCTGAGGAGCGGAAGGGATGAAGTTGCCGAATTGGCGGTTTTTGCTGGCCGGGGCCGTGCTTCTCGCGGCGCAGCCGGCTCTGGGGCAGGCCCCCGGCGGGGCGCCTCCCAAGGTGACGGTGGCCAAGCCGGTCGTGCGGGAAGTGGTGGAGTATGACGAGTTCACCGGCCGTTTCGCGGCGGTGGATTCGGTGGACGTGCGCGCCCGGGTCACCGGCTACCTCGAGAAGGTGGGCTTCGCCGACGGCGCCGACGTCAACAAGGACGACGTGCTCTTCGTGATCGACCGGCGGCCCTATAAGGCCGCCCTCGACCAGGCCACCGCCAGCGTCGCCTCCGCCCAGGCCCGGCTGGTTTTCGCCCAGACCGATTACGAGCGGGCCAATTCCCTCCAGAAGACGGGCAATATCTCCGACCAGACGGTCGACCAGCGCCGCCAGGCCTTCGTGAGCGCCCGCGCCGATCTCGACAGCGCCCAGGGGGCGCTCCGCAACGCGCAATTGAATTACGATTTCACCGAGGTCCGCGCGCCGATCTCGGGGCGGATCAGCCGGCGCAACATTTCCGTCGGCAACCTCGTCAACGCCAACGACACGCTGCTGACGAACATCGTCTCGACCGACCCGATCTATTTCTATTTCGACGTCGACGAGCGGTCCTATCTCGCCTTTGCGCGGCAGATGCTGGTGGAGAGCCAGGCCGGACGCGCCATGATGTCCTCCGCTCTCGTGGGCGTCACCGACGAATCCGAGCCGACCCGGCCGGCGCGGATCGACTTCAGGAACAACGCCATCGACCGGGCGAGCGGCACCCTCCAGGTCCGCCTGATCGTCGACAACAAGGATCGGTTCCTGGTGCCCGGCCTGTTCGGCCGGACCCGGATCCCGTCCTCGCCTCCGCACCAGGGAATCCTCATCCCCGACGAGGCGGTGGCGACCGATCTCGACCGGCGCTTCGTCTGGACCGTCGCCGCCGACGGCTCGGTCGCCGCCAAGTCCGTCCGCCTCGGCCCCAAGATCGACGGCTACAGGCTCGTCCGCGAGGGCCTCGACGGCACGGAGACGATCGTCATCAACGGGTTGCAGCGCGTCAGGCCCGGCGGCAAGGTCACCCCCGAGCGGCAGGAACTGCCGCCCACACGGTCGTAGCGGGCCGGCCCCATGCGCTTCGCCCATTTCTTCGTCGACAGGCCCATCTTCGCCTCGGTCCTGTCGATCATCCTCGTCCTGATCGGCTACGTCTCGTATTCGCGCCTGCCCGTCGCGCAATACCCGGAGATCGCGCCCCCCACCATCACGGTGCGCGCGAGCTATCCGGGCGCGAATGCGGAGACGGTGGCGGCCACGGTCGCGACCCCGATCGAGCAGGAGGTGAACGGCGTCGAGGACATGCTCTACATGTCCTCCTATTCCTCCGCCGACGGGTCGATGACCCTGACGATCACCTTCAAGCCGGGGACGAATCTCGACCAGGCGAACGTGCTCGTGCAGAACCGGGTCTCCACGGCGACGCCGCGGCTGCCCGCCGAGGTGCGCAACCTCGGCGTGACCACCCGGAAGGCGTCGTCGGACTTCCTGATGGTCGTGCACATGCTGTCGCCCGACGACAGCTTCGACCAGCTCTATATCTCGAACTACACCCTGATCCGCGTCCGCGACGAGCTGGTTCGCCTCGACGGCGTCGGTGACGTCACCGTGTTCGGCGCGCGCGAGTTCTCGCTCCGCGTCTGGCTCGACCCGGACAGGCTGTCCTCGTTCCAGCTTTCGACGACCGACGTCACGACCGCGTTGCAGGAGCAGAACATCCAGATCGCGGGCGGAGCCATCGGCGGCCCGCCCACACCGCCCGGCGCCCAGTTCCAGCTGATCGTGCAGACGCAGGGGCGCTTCACGACGGTCGAGCAGTTCCAGGACGTCATCGTCAAGGCGGTGGACGGGCGCCTCGTGCGGATGCGCGACGTCGCGCGGGTGGAGCTCGGCGCGCGCGACTACACGACAGGCTCCTACCTGAACGGCAAGCCCGCCATCGGCATCGGCATCTTCCAGCGCCCGGGCACGAACGCCATCGCGGCGTCGGAAGCGGTCCTCAGGAAGATGCAGCAGCTTTCGGCCCAGTTCCCGAAGGGCCTGCAATACCGCATCGCCTACAACCCGACGCTCTTCGTCGAGCAGTCGGTCCACGAGGTCTACAAGACGCTCTTCGAGGCCGTGATCCTCGTCGTCATCGTCATCCTGGTCTTCCTCCAGAACTGGCGCACGGCGATCATTCCGATCGTCGCAATCCCCGTCTCGCTGGTCGGCACCTTCGCCGCGATGAGCGCCTTCGGCTTCTCGCTCAACAACCTGTCGCTCTTCGGCCTCGTCCTCGCGATCGGCATCGTCGTCGACGACGCGATCGTCGTCGTCGAGAATGTCGAGCGCGTCATGGCGGAGGGCAAGAGTCCGCGCGAGGCGGCCCATGTCACCATGGACGAGGTGGGCGGCGCGGTGATCGCCATCGCGCTCGTGCTCTCGGCCGTCTTCGTGCCGACGGCCTTCATTCCCGGCATTTCCGGACAGTTCTACCGGCAATTCGCGCTGACCATCGCGGCGGCCACCATCATCTCGGCCTTCAACTCGCTGACGCTGTCGCCCGCGCTCTGCGCCCTGCTGCTCAAGCCGCACGGCCACGGGAGCCACGGGCGGCAGTTCATCCTGTCGCGGATGGTGAGTGCGCTCGCAAACGGGTTCAACCGCGCCTTCGACGCGCTGTCGCGGGCCTATGGGGGCCTCGTGCATCTCCTGGTGGGCGGGGTCTTCATGCGCCTCGTCATGCTCGCGGTTTATGCGGGGCTGATCGGGGCCACGATCTTCCTTGCCCGCACGACGCCGACCGGCTTCATCCCGGCGCAGGACCAGGGCTACCTGATCGCCGTCGTCCAGCTTCCCGACGGCGCCTCCCTCGCCCGGACGGAACGGGTGATGAAGCGCGCCGAGAAGATCATCGCCGACGTGCCCGGCGTCGCCGACGTGATCACGATCTCCGGCTTCAATGGGGCGACCTTCACCAATACGACCAGCGGCGGCGTGATGTTCCTGCCACTGAAGCCCTTCGCGCAGCGCACGACCCCCGACATGGCGGCGGCGGCGATCGCCGGCCAGATCGTGCAGCGCCTTTCGGTGATCCAGGACGCGATGATCTTCGCTCTGCCGCCGCCGCCCGTGCGCGGCCTCGGCAATGCCGGCGGCTTCAAGATGATGCTGCAGGACCGCACCGGCGCGGGCCTGTCGGCGCTCCTCGCCTCTGCCCGGGAGGTGATCGGGCAGGCGAACCAGAACCCCAACCTGCAGCGCGTCTTCACGACCTTCGGCAACAACACGCCGCAGATCTATCTCGACATCGACCGCACCAAGGCGCGCATGCTCGACGTGCCGCTGGGCAACATCTTCAACACTCTCCAGGTCAATCTCGGCAGCGCGTATGTCAATGACTTCAACGTCTTCGGCCGCGTCTACCAGGTCCGCGTGCAGGCCGACGACCGCTTCCGCCAGTCGCGGGAGAACATTCTCCGCCTGAAGGTGCGCAGCTCGAGCGGCGCCCTGGTGCCGCTCGGCTCCCTGGTCGATATCCGCGACACGGCCGGTGCCGACCTCGTCCAGCGCTACAACATGTACACGGCGGTGCCGATCCAGGGCGATTCGGCGCCGGGCGTGTCGTCCGGCACGGCGCTCGGCACCATGGAGCAGCTCGCGCGGATCCTGCCCGATTCGCTCGGCTACGAATGGACGGAGCTCGCCTTCCAGGAGCGCGCGGTCGGCAACACGGCGATCTTCGTCTTCGCCCTCGGCGTGCTGTTCGTGTTCCTCGTGCTCTCGGCGCAATACGAGAGCTGGTCGCTCCCGCTCGCGATCATCCTCGTCGTGCCGACCGGCGTCCTCGCCGCGCTCGGCGGCGTGATCCTGCGGGGTAAGGACAACAACATCCTGACCCAGATCGGGCTCGTCGTGCTGATCGGCCTCGCGGCCAAGAATGCGATCCTGATCGTGGAATTCGCGAGGCAGATCGAGGAGGCCGAGGAAAAGGGGCCCGTCGAGGCGGTGGTCGATGCGGCGCGGCTGCGCCTGCGGCCGATCCTGATGACCGCCTTCGCCTTCATCCTGGGCGTGGTTCCGCTCGTCGTCGCGACCGGCCCGGGCTCCGAGATGCGCCAGGCCCTCGGGACGGCGGTCTTCTTCGGCATGCTCGGTGCGACGATCTTCGGGCTCTTCCTGACGCCGGTCTTCTATGTCGTCATCCGCTTCGCCACGACGTGGCTGCGAAGGGGCCGCAAGCGGAAACCCAAGACACCGGCGGCGGGGCCGGGCGAGGGGCCTCCCGCCGCCCCGGACCCCGATCCGCTGGCTCAGGGCGTGCATTGACGGCGGGATACGCCTCTTGCGCAAGGGTCGGGTGCCGGCCGCGCGGGGCTCGATTGAAAGCCTCATCCGTTCTGGAATAATTCGAACCCGGCGGCGTCCACCGCCCCGAGGCGGAAGGAAGCCGCCGGATGCAAGGAGCCTGCATGTTTCGCTTTCTGCTCACCGGCGCGACGGTCGCCGGCATCGCGACCGCGGTCTATGCCCAGGCCGACGTCATCGCCCAGCGCCGGCAGGTGATGAAGGGCGTGGGCGCGGCCACCAAGGTCGCGGCTGCGATGGTCAAGGGCGAGAAGCCCTTCGATCTCGACGAGGCCCACAAGATCCTGAAGGTCTATGCCGACGCGGCGGCGACCTTCCCCACCTATTACCCCGAAGGCACCCGGACCGGCGGCGACACGACCGCCGCGCCGAAGATCTGGGAGCATCCGGCGGAGTTCAAGGCCGGTTTCGAGGCGTGGGCGCAGGAGGTGCAGAAGGCGGCGGCGGCGACGACGGATCTTGCGACTTTCCGCGCCTCGTTCGGCCCGGTGACCAAGCCGTGCAAGGCCTGCCATGAGAGCTTCAGGATCAAGACCTGAGCGGCCGGTGAGCCGCCGCTCGCGCGCGCCTCTCGCGGGGAAGCGGGCCGTCCGGGTCTGGGACGGCCCGACGAGGCTCTTCAAATGGCTCCTCGTCGTCACGATCCTCGTCGGATACGTCACCTATCGGGGCGGCGACGCCACCGTCGATCTGCATATCCGCAACGGCTATGCGGCCCTGATTCTCGTCGTCTTCCGCGTGATCTGGGGCTTCGCCGGCTCCTCGACGGCGAGATTCCGCACATGGCTGACATGGCCGTGGCGCGCCCTGGCCTATGGCGGGGTGCTCCTGGCCGGCCGCTCGCGATCCTATCTCGGCCATAATCCGCTCGGCGGCTGGATGATCGTCGCGCTGCTGCTGCTCGTCGCGGCCCAGGCGATTTCCGGCCTGTTCGCGGCCGATTCCAACGGCATCTATGGCGGCCCCTTCGCCAATCTGGATTTCGGCGATCCCACGCCCGCCCAGCGCACCCTCTCGCGCTGGCACCGCCTCGGCTTCTACGTCCTCCTCGGCTTCGCGGCCCTCCACGTCGTCGCGAACGTCTTCTACGAGGGGGTGAAGAAGGACCCGCTCATCCGGGCGATGGTCACCGGCCGCAAGCCGGCGGGGGATTATGCCGACGAGCCGGAAATGGTGCCGGTGCCCCATGTCTGGTTCCGCGCCGCCATCTGTCTCGCGGTCGCGGCTACCCTCGTGCTCGGAACCGTCAGGCTCTTCGGGGGCAAGCTGCCTTTCTGAGCGCTGCTATTCCATCACGGCGGCCTTCAGGATGCACACCATGGTCGCCTCTCCGGACACGTCCCCGATGCAGCGCACCGTATGGGGGCGGTCGCAGCGATAGCGCAACGTCTCGCCGGCGCGGGCCCGCTGGAGGCTTCCGGCGACCTCGACCTCGAACTCGCCCGCGCGGACGGACAGGCACTCGATCGAGCCGCGCTGATGGGCTTCCGATTCGAGCACGGCGCCGGGCTCGGCGCTGATGTCGAACCATTGCAGCCACTCGACCGTCTTGATCCAGCCGATGATGGCGAGGCGCATGCGCCCGTCATCCGAGACGAGGATCGGCGTGTCCCCGCGCGAGGATTTCTCGATGAAGGGGTCATCGCTCGTGCTCTGGAGCACGCGCTCGATGGACACGTCGAGCGCCTGGCTGAGGCGCCAGATCGTCGCGAGCGTCGGATTGGTCTCGTTGCGCTCGATCTGGCTGATGATCGACTTCGCGACGCCCGATTGCTCGGCGAGCTCCGACAGGGAAAGGTTGTACGCCTTGCGCAGCCGCTGGATCGTCTTGCCGAGCTGGCCCGACAATTCCTGGGCGCCCGCCTCGAGCCCCCGCACCCGCTCGCGTCCCTCGACCGCCATGCGCTCCTCTTGCCTCGTGGTATTTCCGCGTGAAGCGGGGCGCACCTCGCCTCGCCCGTGCACGAAAGGATGTGGCCGGGCAAAGTCAAGGACGGCGGCCGCTCACCACCAGCGATGAAAGTGATGCACGGGCCCCGATCCGGTTCCGATGGCCAGGCGGTCGGCGGCCGCGATGGCGGCGGTGACGTAGGCTTTGGCCTCGCGCACGGCCTCGGCGAGATCGAGGCCGGCGGCGAGCCGCGCGGCGATGGCGGCGGACAGGGTGCAGCCGGTGCCGTGCGTGTTCCGGGTGGCGTGCCGCGGTGCCTCCAGCCGCATCTCGCCCGCGGCCGTGACGAGGAGATCCGTGCTCTCGGAGCCGCCGCCATGACCGCCCTTCATCAGGACCGCGGGACAGCCGAGGGCGAGGAGCCGCCTGCCTTGCCTCAGCATGTCGGCCTCCGAGAGCGGCATCGGCTCGCCCAGCAGGGCGCCTGCCTCGGGCAGGTTGGGTGTGACGAGGCTCGCCAGCGGAAGGAGGGTTTCGCGGAGCGTCGCGATCGCGGAGTCCGAGATAAGCCGGTCGCCGCTTGTCGCCACCATCACGGGATCGAGCACCACGTGGCGAACGCCGTGCCGGCGCAGGCCCGCGGCGACGGCTTCGATGGTCGGCGGCTGCGAGAGCATGCCGATCTTCACCGCATCCACGGCGAGATCGCCGAGGACGCTGTCCATCTGGGTGGCGACGAAATCGGGGGGAATGTCGAGGACGGCCTGGACGCCTCGCGTATTCTGGGCGGTCAGCGCCGTCACGACGCTGGCGCCGTAGGCGCCCAGCGCCGAGAAGGTCTTGAGGTCGGCCTGGATGCCGGCCCCTCCGCCGGAATCTGAGCCGGCAATGGTCAGGGCGATCACGGTCATGGCGTCTCGTCGCCCGGCGGCGAGGCCGGGACCGGGGAGATGGCGCGCTGCAAGTCCTCGATGCACGCCTCGGCGCGCAGGATGGCCCGCTCGGCCGCCGACAGGCCGTGCAGCATCAATGCCTGCCGCCTGCAGGCCGCGTAGACGGCGGAGGTCTGCTCGTCCAGCCGGTCGCACAGCGACGCGTCGACGCCGGCCTCCCGCATGGCCCAGGCCGTGTCCTGGATCAGCTCGGCGGTCTGGAAGATCGAGGCGGCAGTGTCGCGCGCCTGCGCGACGGCGCCGGAGGGGGGAGGGGAGTCGCCCCCATCGGAGCCGGGATCTTCGGGGCCGAGCAGCGCGAGCTTCGATTCGCGGAGCGCCGCCTCGGCCTGCCCGACGAGCGCGATGAGCCTGCCGCGATCGTCGGAGCCCCGGCGCAATCCGGCCTGGCGCTCGAGGCGGGCGACCGCGTCCAGCAGCAGCGCCGTCTCCTCCGAGCGGGCGCGCCGGCCGCATTCGTCGAGGAATGCGCGCCCCTGGGCCGTCGATCCGAGAGCGTCCGCGATCTGCTCGAAAACGCTCTTCGACGAAGTCGGATTGCTCTCGCTCATGACCCAAAGGCGCCGCCAGCGACCATCTGTGGCCTCGAAACCTTTCAGGGCCGTAAGCGGGGACGCCGGAACCCTATCCCCAGAGCGCGCGGGGAGGAGCGTGGACGATGCTTCCCTCGAAGACGAGGCCCGGATCGCGGTCGCGGGCGAGCAGCAGGGGGCCGTCGAGATCCACGAAGCGGGCGCGCGGCGTCAGCAGGAAGGCCGGCGCCATGGCCAGCGAGGTCCCGAGCATGCAGCCGACCATCATCGTGAAGCCGAGCTTCTGCGCCTCCTCCGCCAAGGCCAGGGCCTCGGTGAGGCCGCCCGCCTTGTCGAGCTTGATGTTGATGGCATCGTAGCGGTTGCGAAGCCGCTCGAGGTCGGAGCGCTGGTGCAGGCTCTCGTCGGCGCAGATGGGGATCGGGTGGGAGATCGCCTCGAGGATATGGTCCTCGTCGGCCTTGACGGGCTGCTCGACGAGCTGAACCCCCGCCGCGGCGCAGGCCGCGAGATTCTCGGCGAGGTTCCCCGCATGCCAGCCCTCGTTGGCGTCGGCGATCAGCACCGCGTCCGGGGCGGCCTCCCGCACGGCGGCGATCCGCTCGGCATCGCCCTTGGGGCCTCCGAGCTTGACCTTCAGGATCGGACGGGCGGCCGCCTTCGCCGCCGCCTCCCGCATCTCCGCGACGTCTCCGAGGGAAATCGTATAGGCCGTGGTGACCGGGGGCAGCCGGTCGATTCCCGCCAGGACATGGGCGGGGATTCCGGCGCGCTTGGCGTCGAAATCCCAAAGCGCGCAATCGAGGGCGTTGCGTGCGGCCCCCGCCGGCATGGCGGCGGCCAGCTCCTGCTGCGACATCCCGCGCTCCACGGCGCCGGCCATCGCGGCGATCGCGGCGGCGACGCCTTCCGGCGTCTCGCCGTAGCGGGCATAGGGGACGCATTCGCCCCGGCCCTGCGCCGTTCCATCGCTCAGCGTCGCCGTGACGACCACCGCCTCCGTCCGGCTGCCCCGCGCGATGGTGAAGCGGCCGGCAATAGGAAAGCGCTCGATCTCGACGCTCAGCTTCAGGCTCATGCTGCCCTCTTCGAGGAGGCGGATGGACGGCGCCGGGTCCGGCGCGCTCGACGCCGCTCGCCCCGGCGGCTATCACCGCCGTCGAGACGTGCCAAGAGCGGAAAGGCGGCGGCTTGGCTTCGATGGGATTGAGCGTGCGCGATCTGCGCGCCACGGCAGGCACGCACGGGCCGGGCACGGATTTCGAGCGGAGCGGAAACGAAATCCGGGCCTTCCTCACCGGGCGCTGGACGGTGGAGCATTCGGCCGCGGTCGAGGATTGCATGGCCGCGCTGATGCGCCAGATCGGGGACGCGTCGCGCGTGCTTCTCGACCTGTCGGGGATCGAGCGCCTGGACACGCTCGGAGCCTGGGTGCTGGACCGGACCCGGCACGAGCTGGGCGAGAGGCAGCTCGCTGCCGATTTCGTCGGCGCGCGCGCGGAGCATCACATCCTGCTGAACGAGGTCGCCTATCGCGGCTTCCAGCCGGCGCCGGAGAAGACGACCTGGAAGCTCGTCGACATCTTCGTCGATATCGGCGCGACGATGGTCGAGGCCTGGCAGGACCTCGTGCGGGGCGTCGCCTTCCTCGGCCAGCTGACGGCGACGCTGGCGCGGCTCGCCGTGACGCCGAGCCGCTTCCGGTTTCCCTCCTTCGTCAACCAGATGGAGCAGATCTGCTTTCGCGGCGTGCCCATCATCGTCCTGATCTCGTTCCTGGTGGGCGCCATCGTGGCCCAGCAGGGAATCGTGCAGCTCAAGCGATTCGGCGCGCAGACCTTCGTCGTCAACCTGTCCGGCATCCTCAGCCTGCGCGAACTCGGCGTCCTCCTGGCCTCCATCATGATCGCGGGCCGGTCGGGCTCGGCCTTCACTGCCGAGATCGGGTCGATGAAGATGCGCGAGGAGATCGACGCGCTGCGCGTGATGGGGCTCGATCCGATCGAGGTCCTCATCGTGCCGCGCGTGCTGGCGCTGATGATCGGCCTTCCGATCCTGGCCTTCCTGGCCGCGATGGCGGCCCTGATCGGCTCGGGGGCGATGGCCTGGGCCTATGGCGACATTCCGCCGGACATCTTTCTCTCCCGGCTGAAGGCCACCATCGACATGCGCACCTTCCTCGTCGGCATCGTCAAGGCGCCCTTCATGGCGGTCGTGATCGGCGTCATCGCCTCGAACGAGGGCATGGCCGTGGAAGGCTCGGCGGAATCGCTCGGCCAGCATGTCACCGCCTCGGTGGTGAAGGCGATCTTCATGGTGATCGTGCTGGACGGGTTCTTCGCGATCTTCTTCGCGGCCATCAAGTTCTGACGATGCCGGCGATTCCAGGCCAGACCGTGGACGAGCGCGATCGCGAGGCGGTGATCCGCGTGCGCGACCTCGTGGTGGGATTCGGCGAGCGGCTGATCATGAAGCATCTCGATCTCGACGTGTATCGCGGCGAGATCCTCGGCTTCGTCGGCCCTTCCGGCCAGGGCAAGTCCGTCCTGACGCGCGCGATTCTCGGCCTCGTCCCCAAGCGCGAGGGGACGATCGAGGTCTTCGGCGAGGATCTCGACGGGTTGTCGCCGAAGGCGCGCCAGGAGATCGAGCGGCGCTGGGGCGTGCTGTTCCAGCAGGGCGCGCTGTTCTCCTCCCTGACGGTGCGGCAGAACGTGCAGGTCCCCATGCGCGAATATCTGTCGCTGTCCGATCGCCTGCTCGACGAGCTCGCGATGCTGAAGATCGAGATGGTGGGGCTGAAGCCCGACGCCGCCGACAAGCTGCCCTCCGAGCTGTCCGGGGGCATGATCAAGCGCGCGGCTCTCGCACGCGCCCTCGCCCTCGATCCCGAGATCCTGTTCCTCGACGAGCCCACCTCCGGCCTCGATCCCATCGGCGCGGGAGAGTTCGACGAGCTGATCGCGACCTTGCAGCGCACGCTCGGCCTCAGCGTCTTCATGGTGACGCACGACCTGGACAGCCTCTATACGGTCTGCGACCGCATCGCGGCTCTGGGGGACGGCCGCATTATCGCCCAGGGCACCATCGATGTTATGCTGGCGTCCGACCATCCCTGGATTCGGGCGTATTTCCACGGGAAGCGCGCGCGGGCGGCGATGTCCGGCGGCGCCTGAGCCGAGGCAGATGGAAACCCGCGCGAACTACGCCCTCATCGGCATCTTCACCATGGCCGTCGTCGCGGCCGCGTTCGGCTTCGTGCTATGGTTCGCGGGCTCCGAGAGCGGAGTCGACCGTGCGACCTACCGGGTCGAGTTCCAGGGCACGGTGGCGGGATTGTCGAAGGGCTCGCCCGTCCTCTTCAACGGCATCCGGGTCGGAGAGGTGCAGGCCGTGGAACTGTCCCCCGACGCGCCCGACCAGGCTTTCGCCACCATCCAGATCGCCAAGACGACGCCGATCCGCGACGATACCCGCGCCTCGCTCGACGTGAATCTCCTCTCGGGCGTCGCGCAGGTGGGGCTCTATGGGGGCGCCAGGGATGCCGGCCCCCTGCGCAAGCGCAATCCGAAGGATCCCTACCCGACCATCATCGCCGATTCGGGCGGGCTCGGCAGCGCCATCCAGACTGCCCGCGCCGCCGCCGAGAAGGCGAATACGCTGCTGGATTCGCTGAACGCGCTCGTCTCGGAAAACCGGGGCTCGATCAGCGCCACGGTCCGCAATGTCGAGAGCTTTTCCGACGCGCTCGGCAAGAACGTACGGGCGATCGACGGCCTCCTCTCCACGGCCGGGGACGCGGCGAAGCAGATCGGGCCGATGGCCGAGAAGATCGGGGCGCTTGCCGACAACGCCCAGGGGATCGTCAGGGCGGTCGATCCTGAACAGGTCCGCCACATCGTCAGCAACACCGATTCGCTGACCGGAAAGTTCGACCAGGCGGCCGGCAGGATCGACGGGGTGCTGAAGGCGGTCGAGAGCTTCCTCGGCACGGCGGCGGGCCAGGAGGGCAAGAGCACCTTCTCGGCGATCCGCACCGCCATGGATTCCTTCGGGCGCGCCAGCGACAACCTGAGCCGCCGCGCCACCGAGATCGCGACCTCGATCGGCCGGTTCTCGGGCACCGGCTCGCGTCAGGTCGAGGCGCTCGGGGCGGATGCGCGACGCGCCATCAACACGATCGGGCGGGCCGCCGGCAAGATCGAGAAAAATCCCTCCTCTGTCATTTTCGGCACAGGCAGGCCCTCGATCCCCGAATATAGTGGACGCTGATCGGGTCCCAATCGCGTGCGTGCAGTGCGTCTCCAGGCTTCCGGCGGCCATCGCCCCTGTCGCGCCGTCTTCATGTTCGCGCTGCTCGCGTCGGGGCTGGCCGGCCTCGGCGGCTGCTCCTCGCCTCCTGCGCCGGCCTTCGACCTGACGGCGCCGGGTGCCCCGGGCCGGCACGGTCCGCTCGCGGGGCGGCAGGTCGTGGTGCCCGAGCCGAGCGCCATCCAGCCCTTTGAGGCGCAGCTCATCGTCGCGCGCGACGCGGCCAATTCGATCTCCTACCTGCCGGGCGCCCAATGGGCGGACCGGCTGCCGCGTCTCGTCCAGGCCCGCCTCGTCCAGACCTTCGAGAACGCTTCCGCCGTGCGCGCGAGCCGGCCGGCGGAGGGAGTCGTCGGAGACTACCAGCTCAACAGCGCCATCCGCGCCTTCCAGCTCGACGGCCCGCGCAGCGAGGCTCTTGTCGAGATGTCGGTGAACCTCGTCGATCTCAAATCGGGCAAGCTCGTCAGCTCACGAATCGTCAGCCGCCGCGTGCCTGTCGCCGACAGTTCCGGCCCGGCGGTGGCCCAGGCACTCGACAGGGCGCTCTCCGGCGTGATGCTCGACATCGTGCGCTGGGTCGGCGGCGGGCGCTGACCTTGCGGAAATTTTTGCAGGGCCGCCCTGCAACCGCCGCCGTCGCCTCCCATCTAGGAGCGGCCGAGCTACGAGCATACGGGTTCCCGACATGAGCAGACTGATTGCAAGCGTGATGGCCCTCGCCCTGCTGGGGGGAGCCGGCGCCGCCTCCGCCCAGACGACGCGCACGGCCACGGTCCAGCCCGGCAAGCCGGTGCGCCTCGCCGTCGTGACCGCCTTCAAGAAGGATTGCTCGCTCGGCGAGGTGGGCAGCATCCGCGTGGTCGCGCCCCCCAAGAACGGCTCGATCGTCGTGCGCGGGGGCAAGCTGACGACCCCGTCGAGCTTCCGCTGCCCGAGCAAGGATACGCAAGTCCAGGCGCTCTTCTACGAGCCCAACAAGAATTTCCAGGGGACGGACGAGCTCTCCTACGAGACCAAGGATCCGGACGGCGCCACCCAGACCGTGACCGTCAAGATCAACGTCACCGCCAAGCCGGCGCCGGCCGCGCCCAAGGGCGGGAGCGGAGGGGTGGTCGATCTCTGACGCCGCGATCCGCGCGACGAGGGGGCCATGGCTCTTCACCTGATCAAGCTCTGCGTCGGCGTGAGCACCATCGGCGAACTCGAGGACTGGATCGTCGAGAGACGGCGGCGGATGGGCCAGGGCACCGATCCGCGCCACGCCCATATCACGCGGATGGTGCCGAAGCGGACGAAGCCGCTCCTCGAGGGCGGCTCGCTCTATTGGGTCATCAAGGGGCAGCTGAGCTGCCGCCAGTCGCTCCTCGGCATCGAGCCCTTCACGGACCAGGAGGGGATCGGCCGCTGCCGGCTCGTCCTGGATTCCCGCGTGGTGCCCGTCGTGCCGAGGCCCTGCCGTCCCTTCCAGGGATGGCGCTATCTCGAGGACGAGGAAGCCCCCGCCGATCTCGGCGGGGCCGCGGGGATCCAGGCCCTGCCGGAGGAGATGCGCCGCGAGCTTGCGGCGCTCGGCCTGCTATAGTCTGTTATCCGGCCGCGCGGTCGCGAGGAGGGAACATGCTGCTGAGACTTGCCGTCGCCCTCTTCGCCGCGGGAACCTTGTCCGTGCCGGCGGCCTCGGCCGGCTGCGACAAGCAGGGGACCCGGCAGGCCCGGTCCGGCTGCGCGCGGGCCGAGGCGCCGAAGAAGTTCGAGCCCTACGATCCGTCTGCCGCGCGCGCCGGCAGCCGCCAGGGATTCATCGACGTCGGCGGCGGCACCGAGGTGCGGATCGGCGGCAGGGTGCGGGCCGATTACCAATATACCCGCTGAGGGTCGGCGGTGTCCGCGGCAAGGCTGCGCCTAGCTTCGGCCGCGCTGCTGGCGGCGGCCGGGCTCTGGGCCATCGGGGCGGTGCCTGCCGGGGCAGGGCCGATGCGGACCTGCCGGGCCGAGCTGGGCGCGGCCGAGGCGCGCTCGCTGGTGCGCGACTGCCTCGATTCGGCCCCGGCGACCCCCGCCTTGTGCCGCCTGGAGACCCCGTGCGAGGCGATGCGCGAGATGATCGCGGAAGCCTGCCGCGTCCAGGGAGAGGACAAGCCCGTCTGCCGGGCCCTCAGAGAGGATGACGAGGACGACGAGGAATAGGCCATGCCTATCCCCGGAGACGTTCCGCCTTCGGCGGAATTGCTCTAAACCCCGTCCATGAGCACGCCCTCGCCGACGAAGCGCTCCTCCCTCTCGCTTCTGACCGTCTGCGGTCTGGAGGAACTGGAGGGGCATCGCGAAAGCCGCGTCACGCATGTCCTCTCGATCCTCGATCCCGGCATGCCCGATCCGATCGCGTTCAGCCGCTACGACCGGCATCACCGCACGACGCTGCGCTTCCACGACATCATCGAGCCGCTGCCCGGCATGATCCTGCCCGAGCGCAGGCACGTGGAGAAGATCGTCGCCTTCGGGGAAGAGGTGGCGGAGGATCTCGGGGAAGGAGAGGAAGGACACCTTCTGATCCATTGCCATATGGGCATCTCGCGCTCGACAGCGGCGATGACGACGATGCTGGCCATGGCCTCGCCCGGCGAGCCCGAGGAGGCGATCGTCGGGCACCTCCTCTCCATCCGGCCCCATGCCTGGCCCAATGCCCGCATGATCGGCTTCGCCGACGAGATCCTCGGGCGGAGCGGGCGCCTGTCCGAAGCGGTGCGCCGGCTGCATGCGCGCCAGATCGCGGCCTCGCCCCGGCTGGCGGAGGTCTTCCGCAATCTCGGCCGCTCGGCGGAGGTGGACCGCGCCCTCGGCCGCTCGGACTGAGGACGCCATGCGGATCGGCATCGACTGGGGCGGGACGAAGATCGAGGG
>NZ_DAOLAJ010000042.1:0-32054 GCF_035325185.1 Enterovirga sp.
TGCGGATCTCGTCGAGGAAGGAGTTCTTCGTCAGCAGCGTCGAGGTGGCGAAGGCGCCGAGCACCATCGAGAGCAGCGGCAGGGTGATGTGCCACAGGTAGTCCGGCACGACGGTCGCGAGGCAATAGCCGGGCGCGAGATCGGGATTGGAGCGCGGCGGCCACAGGAACGGGGCGCAGGCGACGCCCTTCACGCTCTCGGAGAGCAGGCCCTTCAGGGGGAAGATCTGCCAGAACGAGCCGCCCGCGAAGAGCACGATCAGCAGGATGGCGAAGAGGAAGCCCGGGATCGCATAGCCGACGATCACGACGGCCGAGGTCCAGGTGTCGAAGGCCGAGCCCTCCCGCACCGCCTTCCTGATCCCGAGCGGGATCGAGATGGCGTAGGAGAGGATCGTCATCCACAGGCCGATGGTGATGGAGACGGGCAGCTTCTCGCCGATCAGGCTCACCACCGAGACGTCGCGATAGAAGCTCTTGCCGAAATCGAAGGTGGCGTAGTCGCGCAGCATCTTGAGGAAGCGAACATGGGCCGGCTGGTCGAAGCCGAACTGGACTTCGAGGCGCTTGACGAAGGCGGGGTCCATGCCCTGCGCCCCGCGATAGGCCGAGCCGCTGTCGCCGCCCGATCCCGCCCCGCGCCCGCCTCCGAAATCCCCTCCCCCGCCGGCGCCTCGGAACGCCCCGGCCTCCTGCCCCTGGATCTGCGCGAGGATGCGCTCGACGGGACCGCCGGGCGCGAATTGCACGATCGTGAAGGAGATCAGCATGATCCCGAGCATGGTCGGCAGCATGAGCAGCAGCCGCCGCAGGGCATAGGCGGCCATTCAGGCACCCTCCCCGGACGGCGCGTCCACCCTCACGACCGGCCGAGCCTGCGGGCCTTGTCGGCGTCCTGCCACCAGGCCAGGGGAACCGGCAGGCCGTATCGCGGAGCGTCGGGATGGGAGAACATGTCCCAATAAGCCAGCGTATGCTTCGCCTTGTACCACATGGGCACCCAGTAGCGCCCCGCGCGGAGCACCCGGTCGAGTGCGCGGCAGGCGGCGGTGAGGTCGGGGCGGCTCTGCGCACCGATGGCCTTCTCGACCAGTTCGTCGATGGCCGGATCGGAAAAGCCGGCGAGGTTCGGCGAGCCCCGCACGGCCGCCGCCCGCGAGCCGAAGAGCTGGCGCAAGGCCTCGCCCGGCGTCGCCGAATGGCTGTAGCGGCGCGAGGTGAGGTCGAAATCGAAATCCTCGACGCGCCGCTGATATTGGGAGGCATCCACCGTCCGGCTCGTCGCCTGGATGCCGAGCCGGCCAAGATTGGCGATGAAGGGCAGCGTATGCGGCTGGAGGACGGGGTCGAAATCCAGGAATTCCACGGTCAGCGGCTCGCCCGAGGGCAGCTTCAGCACCGTGCCCTCGCGGCGGCATCCCGCTTCGAGAAGCAGGGTGTTGGCGCGGCGCAGCAGCGCGCGATCCTGGCCCGATCCGTCGCTGACCGGCGGCGCCCAGGGCTCGCCGAACACCTCTTCCGGCACCCGGCCGCGCAAAGGCTCCAGCAGCGCCAGTTCGTCCGCGCCGGGCGGCCCCTCGGCCTTGAAGGGCGAGTTCTCGAAATAGGAGACGGTGCGCAGATAGGCCCCGTACATGATGTTGCGGTTGGTCGCCTCGAAATCGAAGCAGAGACCGATCGCCTCGCGGATGCGCGGATCGGCGAATTTCGCGCGGCGCAGGTTGAAGAACCAGCCCTGCATGCCGGAAGGCGTGCCGTCCGGGATCTCCTCGCGGCGGATGCGCCCGTCCCTCACGGCGGGGAAATCGTAGCCCGCGGCCCAGAGCCGGGCGGTGAATTCCTCGCGATAGGTGAAGACGCCGCCCTTGAACGCCTCGAAGGCCACCTGCCGGTCGCGGAAATACTCGTAGCGCAGCTCGTCGAAATTGTGCTGGCCGGCATTCACCGGAAGATCCGCCGCCCAGTAGTCCTTGACCCGCTCGAAGGCGATGAAGCGCCCGGATTCGAAGCGGGCGACCCGGTAGGGCCCCGAGCCGAGCGGCGCCTCCAGGGTCGCGGCCTCGAAATCGCGGCCCGACCAATAGGCTTCGCTGAAGATCGGCAGGCCGGCGACCTGGAGGGGCAGGTCGCGGGAGCTTTCGGGCGCGAAATCGACCCGCACCACCTCCTCGCCCTCCGCCGCCGCGCCCGCGACATGGCGCAGGGCCTGCGAGAAGACGGGATGGCCCTTCTCCTTGAGAAGCCCGATGGTGAAGGCGACGTCGCGGGCGGTGAGGCGCGAGCCGTCATGGAACCGCGCCTGCGGCCGCAGCAGGAAGCGATAGCTGCGCCCGTCGCCGCTCGCGCGCACGGCGCGGGCCACGAGGCCGTACATCGCATCCGGCTCGTCCAGGGCGCGCACCATCAGGCTGTCGAAGGTGAAGTCCATTCCGGCGGCGCCGTCGCCCTTCAGCACGTGGATGTTGAGCGTGTTGAAGGTGTCGTAGGTCTGGTTTCCGGTCGTGCCGGAAATCTGGAGCGACATCGCCCCGCCCTTCGGCGCGTCGGCCCGCACATAGTCGAAATGCCGGAAATCGGGGCCGTATTTCAGGTCGCCGAAAATCGAGAGGCCGTGGCTTTCACGCTCTTCGGCCCGCGCGATGCGCGGCATCGCAGCGGCCACGCCGAGGATCGCCCCAGCGAGGAGGAAACGCCGGTCGATTCCCGTCCTCCCCGCCACTTCGTCGGGGGGAGGGTTGGTGCGGCGGCCATGCATTGCGCCGCTCACCGGGGCATGCCGGTCTTGGCGACCCTGGCCTCGTCCCACCACCAGACGGTCGGGAAGGCCGCGCCGCCAAATTCCGGCAGCCGGTCCGGGCGGCCGAAGCGGTCCCAGCGCGCCGTGCGCTGCACGCGCGAGGCCCATTGCGGCACCACGTAATCGTTGGCGAGGAGGACGCGGTCGAGCGCATGGGTCGCCGCCACCAGCTCCTCGCGGCTCGCGGCGAAGACGACCTTCTCGATCAGCGCATCGACCGCGGGGTCCCGGATGCCAGCGAGGTTCTGCGAGCCCGCCCGCTCGGCGGCTTTCGAGCCGAAGAAATCGCGCTGCTCGTTGCCCGGCGAGAGCGATTGCGGCCAGACCTTGGTCGTGACGTCGAAATCGAAGGCCCGCAGCCGGTTCTGGTACTGCGCCGCGTCCACGACGCGCAGTTCCGCCGTGATTCCGATCAGGGAGAGCGACTGCCGGTAGGGCAGGCCGTAGCGCTCGAGGCTCTGGTCGTAGCCGAGGATCTCGAAGGTGAAGGGCTCCCCGCTCGCCTTCGAGACGAGCTTCCGGCCA
Organism: Enterovirga sp.; assembly: GCF_035325185.1. Lineage (GTDB taxonomy): Bacteria > Pseudomonadota > Alphaproteobacteria > Rhizobiales > Beijerinckiaceae > Enterovirga. Next base: position 3,322 of record NZ_DAOLAJ010000042.1, read on the forward strand.
CGCAATTCGAATCCGGCCTCGGTCAGAAGCCTCAGCGCCTCGCGCAGGTTGGCCCGCATCGCCTCGGGCGAGCCCGCGACGGGGTTCTTGTAGGGCGTCGTGAAGACTGCGGCCGGGACCTTGCCGCGCAGCGGCTCCAGCATCTGCAATTCGAGCCCCTGCGGCAGCCCCGAGGAGGCAAGCTCGGTGCCGTAGAAGAAGGAATCGATCCGCTCGTAGAGGCCGTAGAACAGCGTCTTGTTGATCTCCTCGAAATCGAAGGCGAGATTCAGGGCGCGGCGCACGCGCGCATCCGCGAAGAGGGGCCGGCGCAGATTCAGGCAGAATGCCTGCATCACGCCCGAATTGCGGATCGGAAACTCCTCGCGCACCACGCGCTTCTCGGCCACAGCCGGGAAATCGTAGGCCGTCACCCATTGGCGGGCGATGTTCTCGGTGCGGAAATCGACCTGGTCCCCCTTGAACGCCTCGAGAAGAACGGTCCCGTCGCGGAAATATTCGTAGCGGATTTCCTTGAAGTTGTTCTGCCCGCGCAGGACCGGAAGGTCGCGCGCCCAGAAATTCTCCACCAGTTCGTAGATGCAGAAGCGGCCGGGCTCGAACGCCTTGATCCGATAGGGGCCCGATCCGAGCGGGGGCTCGAGCGTCGTGCGGGAGGGGTCGCGCTGGGCGCCGTCCGGCCCCGTGCCGGTCCACCAGTGCTTCGGCAGGACCGGAATCTGGCCGACGATCTGGGGCAATTCGCGATTGCCCTTCTCGGAGAAGGCGAAGGTGACGACGCGCTCCGCCGTCTCCTCCGCCTTGACCACGTTCTGGTAGTAGAAGGCGTAGAAGGGGTTCGAGGCTTTCAGCGTCTCGAAGGAGAAGATGACGTCGGCGGGCGTGATCGGGCGTCCGTCCTGGAAGCGGGCGGCGGGATTGAGCCGGTAGCTCACCCAGGAATGGTCGTCCGGGTGGCTCACCGCCTCGGCGATCAGGCCGTATCCGGTGGCGACCTCGTCCTCGGCATTCGTCATCAGGGTGTCGTGGAGATTGTTCGCGACGCCCGCCGCGAGTTCCCCCCTGATCTGGCTCGTGAACAGGTTGAAGTTGTCGAAGGTGCCCTGCACCCCGAAGCGCACGATGCCAGCCTTCGGGGCATCCGGGCGGACATAGTCGAAATGGGGAAAGCCCGGCGGATATTTCGGCTCACCGAGCAGCGCGAGGCCGTGCCGCCAGGGAGGCGCGCCCGTCTCGGCGGCACGAGCCAGCCCGAGGCCGGCGGAACGGAACAAGGCGACGGAGCCGGCGGCGGCGCCGCCGATGACGACGCGTCGCGTCGGGCCTCGATGGATGGGCACTCGCTCTCCTGGCCTCCGCCCCTCTCGCGCAGGGGCCGACCCATAGCATCGGCCCGTGTGAAAACAAACGCGACATCCCGTTGCCGCCCGTCCGGGACGGGTCCATATCCGGGCGATGCGCGTGACGTTGAGCCTTTCGGAACCCCAAGCCCGCACCAGCGTCGAGCGGGCCATCGCCGAGATGCGCATGGCGCGGCCGGTGCTGCTCGACGATGGCGGGCAGGGCTCGGTGCTCGTGCAGGGCCTCGAGGACCTGACGCCGCTCCACGCGGCCGAGCTGGATGCGGTGATCGGCGGAGGCGCCCGTCTCGTCCTGCCGGCCGCACGCCTGCGCCGCCTCGGCCTCACCCGCACCGAGAACGGCAGCGTCGCCCTCCCCAAGGTCGATTGCGAGCGCATCAAGACCCTCGCCTTCGAGATCGAGGCCCGGATCGACGCGCCCGTCCGCCCGACGGAGCAACTGGACGAGGATGCGCTGGAGCTGGCCCGCCTCGCCCTCGCGCTTCCGGCCGTGATCGTCGTCCCGCTCTGCGCGACTGTGGCCGCCGACGAATCGATCCTGCGCGTCCGGGCGGACGATATCCGCGGCTATCGGGCCGACCAGGCCCGCACCCTCACCATCGTCGGCCGCGCGCCCGTCCCGCTCGAGGATGCGCTGGAGACCGAATTCGTCGTCTTCCGCGGCGGCGAGGGCCTGCGCGACCAGATCGCGGTCGTGGTTGGCAAGCCCGATCTCTCCGAGCCCGTGACCGTGCGCCTGCATTCGGCTTGCCTCACGGGCGATCTCTTCGGCTCGCTGAAATGCGATTGCGGCGACCAGCTCCGCATGAGCGTGCGCTACATGGCCGAGCATGGCGGCGGCGTCCTGCTCTATCTCGACCAGGAGGGCCGCGGAAACGGCATCGCGAACAAGATCCGCGCCTACGAGCTGCAATCGCGCGGCTACGACACCTACGATGCCGACGAGATGCTCGGCTTCGGGCCCGACCAGCGCCGCTTCGACTTCGCGGCCGCGATGCTGCGGCTGCTCGGCATCCGGCGCGTGCGCCTCATCACCAACAATCCCGACAAGGTGGAGGCGCTGACGAGGGCCGGCATCACGGTGGCCGCCCATGAGCGCGTCTTCGGCCGGACGACGCCCGAGAACCGGCGCTACCTCGCCTCCAAGCGCGACCGCTTCGGCCACCTGATCGAGCTGGATGCGGAGCGGCCCCGCCGCGACCGCTGATCAGCCGGCGGGCGGCTTCCCCGCGAGATACTTGTCGAGGAAGGCGGCGCTCCGGCGCGCCGCGTCCTGGCGCGCGAAGCCGACGAAGCCGTGGCCCTGGGCAGGATAGATCTTGATCTCGTAGGGCGTGCCGGCCTGTTTCAGCATGGCTTCCAGCGTCCGCGCATGGATGATCGGGACGATCTCGTCGCTCGCCCCGTGCAGGATCAGGACGGGGGGCAGCTTCGGGGCCTTGGGCAGGATTCCCACCGAGATCGGGCCGAAGAAATCGACGATCGCCTTGATCCGCGTCTCCCCGCGCGAGGCCACGAAGAAGGCGAGCCCGGCCCCGAGCGAGACGCCCACGATCCCGAGCCTGTCGGGATCGACCCCCGGCCGCCCGCCGAGCCAGGTCAGGGCGTCGCGGACGGTCTGCGCCCAGGGCGGGATCAGCCGCCTGATGCCGTCGAGCGAGACCGTCTTCGTGCCCGTGCGGGCGAAGTAATGGACGAAGGCGACGCCGATGCCGCGCGCGGCGGTCAGGCGGGCCGCGACCCGGTAGCCCTCGGCGAAAGCCAGCCCCTCGGCCCCGTGGAGCAGGAGAATCGCCGGAGCCTTTTCGCCGTCCTTGACGCCCGAGGGCGGGAACCACTCGACGGGGATCGAGCGCCCGCCGCTCGAAAAGGCGGGGTCCTTGTCCTCCGGCTCGGAGGCGGCGGCGGGACCCGCCGCCAGCAGCGATCCGAGGACGAACGATCGACGATCCATCGATATCCTTGGAAGAAGGTGGAACGGCCGGCGGAAGGCATGATAGCGGCCCTTCCCCCTCGGGGGCCAGCGCCGGCGCCACCCCGGCCGGGCGGCATCAGGACGCGGCCTGCGGCTCCTGGCAGACATCCACCCATTGCGCCCCCGTCAGCTCCGCCATCCGGGCGGGGCTGATCCAAAGCGAGGAATTCGTCGCCCCGGCCGCCGGGACCACGACGTCGAAGGCCCGGAGCGAGACGTCGCAATGGACGGGCAGGGGCGAGGCGAGGCCGAAGGGACAGACGCCGCCAACCGGGTGGCCCGTGATCGCCTCGACCTCCTCCCCACCAAGCATGCGCGCCTTGCCGCCGAAAGCCGCCCTCGCCTTGCGGTTGTCGAGCCGCGCATCGCCGCGCACGACCACGAGCAGCACCCGCTCGCCCACCCGCAGGGACAAGGTCTTGGCGATCTGGCCCGGCTCGACCCCGTGCACCTGCGCGGCGAGGGCGACCGTCGCTGTGCTGGAGGGATGCTCCAGCACAGCGATGTCGGGAGCGATCCGCGCGAGTTCCGCCTTCACGTCGGCAAGGCTCATCGCGAACTCCCCGGACAGGCCGCGAATCCGTTGCGGCCGCTCGCCGCAGCCGGGCCGCGCGGGGTGGCAAGGGCAGATATCGGCATATCCACGACTCGGAGCATCACGATCCGGCAGGCGAAAGGCCGCCCGCGACGGGACGCGTTCTTGCACGAGACCTGCCGATCGCGGTAGAGCGCCGGCACGTTTCGATCGGAGCTTCCGTTTGGCCGCCCCCAGTCCCCGCCGCGAGGAAGGACATACCCTCACCACCCTCAGCCTGATGGTGCTGATCGGCATCGAGATCTTCGCCGTCGCGCTGTCCGGCGGCTGGGCCATCGCCGGGCTCTTCGAGCTGGGCGATCATGTCGGCTATGCGCTCATGGCGGTTTTCGGCGTCGGCGCGGCTTGGCTGCTGCTCCAGCTCTGGCATAAAGCGGCGAGGGTCGACCCGCACGGATAGCCCGCGCCGGGTCGCCCGCGGCTCGCGCGAAGACGCGATCCGGGGAGCGAGACGGTCATGAGCACCCCCCTGGCGACGACGCCCGTACCCGTGCCCCCCCGCGAGGAGGCCGGTCCCCTCCTGCCGCAGACCCGCAACGAATACATCACGGTCGTCGCCCATTACCACCGGGCCGAGATCGCCCGCATGGCGGGCTGGCGCGACCGCATCGACCGCACCACCAACTGGGCCCTCACGGTGGCGGCGGCCATGATGTCGGTCTCGCTGTCGACGCCGAACGCCCATCATGGCGTCCTTCTGTTCGGCATGCTGCTGGTGACGATCCTCCTGCGCATCGAGGCGCGGCGGTATCGCTTCTTCGACGTCTACCGCGCCCGCGTGCGGCTGCTCGAGCGGAACTACTACGCCAACGTCCTCGATCCCGGCGGCCCGATGGACGCGGACTGGGCGAAGATCATCGGGGACGATCTCCGCCATCCCGATTTCCACATCACCTTCCAGGAGGCGCGCTCGCGGCGGCTGAAGCGCAACTACGTCTGGATCTATCTGATCCTCCTCCTGGCCTGGATGCTCAAGATCACCTCCGGCAAGCTCCAGCCGGGGGCCGGCTCCGCCGAGATCGCCTTCTCGGTCCGCGGCACCGTGGAGAACGCGGCCCTGGGTCCCCTTCCCGGCTGGCTCGTGATCCTCGCGGTGGTGCTCTTCTACGGCTGGCTCGGGTTCCAGGTCTGGCGCCAGTTCGAGCTGGACGGCGAATTGATGCACGGCGAGGCGCATGTGTGAGCCTCGGGCCGCACCCGTTTGACTTCCGGTGCCGCCACGCCGATGAGGGGCGGGACGGTTCCCTTCGGGGATGAAACGGGAACGCGGTAAGGGCTCGCCCGAAGCTGCGGCTGCCCCCGCAACTGTAGGCGGCGAGCCTTCCGCCACGCGGCCACTGGACGAGCGTCCGGGAAGGCGGCGGAGGGCGCCGAGCCGCGAGCCAGGAGACCGGCCGTCGAGCGTGGTCACGCGCGAATCCGCCGGGCGGGGTGTCCCGGGGGACTTCGCGGTGACGCCCCGACCACCGGACGACATCATGACCCAACCCGCCACACGCATCCCCGTGACGGTGCTCACCGGCTTCCTCGGCGCCGGCAAGACGACCCTCATCCGCTCCCTCCTTCAACGTTCCGGCGGCAAGCGCATCGCCGTCATCGTCAACGAGTTCGGCGACCTCGGCTTCGACGCCTCGCTGATCGAGGAATGCGGCCCGGGGACCTGCGCCCCCGGCGACATCGTCGAGCTGACCAACGGCTGCATCTGCTGCACGGTCGCCGACGACTTCATCCCGACCATGGAGAGCCTGCTCGGCCGAGACCGACATCTCGACGCGATCGTCATCGAGACCTCCGGCCTCGCCCTCCCCCAGCCGCTGCTCCGGGCTTTCTCCTGGCCCGCCGTCAGGACGCGCGCCACGGTCGACGGGGTCGTGACCGTGGTGGATGCGAGCGCCCTCGCCGAGGGCCGCCTCTCGCTCCACGAAGACGAGGAGCCCGAGGACCCCGCCCGCGAGCACGACGATCCGATCGAGGAGGTCTTCGAGGACCAGCTCGCCTGCGCCGATCTCGTGGTGCTGAGCAAGGCCGATCTCGTCGGGGCCGAGGCCCTCGCCGCGATCGAGGCGAGGCTGAAGGGCGAATTGCGGGACGGCGTGAAGATCGTCCGCTCCTCCTCGGCCGATCTCGCGCCCTCGGTCCTGATCGGGCTCGCCGCGGCGGCCGAGGACGACCTTTCCGCCCGGCGGGGCCATCACGGCGAGGAGGAGGAGCACGACCACGACGATTTCGATTCCGTCGTCGTCAAGGCGAAGCCCGCAGCCGACCTCGCCTCAGTCGAGCGGGCCGTGCGCGAGGCGCTGGCCAAGGACGGCGTGCTGCGCGTGAAGGGCTATGCGGCCATCGCCGGCAGGCCCGCCCCGCTCGTCGTGCAGGCGGTCGGCAACCGCGTCGACCTCGCCTTCGCCCTCCCCGGCGCGAAGCCCCCGGAGGGCCTCGTCGTGATCGGCCTCAAGGACATGGACCACGCCGGCGCGAGGGCCGCGCTCGGCGGGTGATTCCCTCTCCCCGCGGGCGGGGAGAAAGTAGGCGAATGCCTACTTCAACCCGCCCATCCGGCGCACGAGGCGGTATTCCTCCTCCGTCACCGGCTGCACTGAGAGGCGGGAATTGTTGACGAGGACCATGGCGGCGAGCTTCGGCTCCGCCCTCACCTCCTCCAGCGTCACCGGCTTCTTCAGCGGCTCGACGGCCTTGAGGTCGACCATGCCGAACTTTCCCGAAGCGTCGGTCGGGTCGGGATAGTATTCCTTGATGATCTCCACGATCCCGACCACGGCCTTGCCCTCGTTGGAATGGTAGAAGAAGCCGCGCTCGCCCTTCTTCATGGCCATGAGGTTCAGCTTGGCGGAATGGTTGCGCACGCCGGTCCATTGCGTGCCCGCCTCGCCGCAGGCGACCTGCTGGTCCCAGGACCAGGAGGACGGCTCCGACTTGAACAGCCAATGCGCCATGGATGTATCTCCGAACGGGACTCAGCCGCGTTCCGGCTTGAGGGGCCGGGCCATGAGATCCGCCGCCGCATCCGCCACCGACCGCCGCCCCGCCAGGACATCGGCGACGGCCTCGGCGACCGGCATCTCGACGCCCCGCGCCCGCGACCGCTGCAACAGCGCCTCGGCGGTGAAGGCTCCCTCCGCGAGCTTCCCCTCGCCTGCCTTCGCGGGGGGCTCGCCGGCTCCGAGCCGCAGCCCGAAGGCGAAATTGCGCGATTGCGGGGACGAGCAGGACATCACGACGTCGCCGAGCCCGGAGAGGCCCATCAGCGTCTCCGGGCGCGCGCCGTGGGCCGCCGCGAAACGCTGCAATTCGGCGAAGCCGCGGGCGACGAGGGCGGCCCGGGCGCTCTCGCCGAGCCTGAGGCCCGCGACGATCCCGGCGGCAATGGCGAGGACGTTCTTCGCCGCCCCGCCGATCTCGACGCCGCGGATGTCGGTCGCGTGGTAGAGGCGGAAGCCGGGACCGGACAGGGCGGCGGCGAGCCGGGCGGCCAGGGCCTCCTCGCGCGCGGCGAGGGTCACGGCGGTCGGCAGGCCGCGTGCGAGATCCGCCGCGAAGGAGGGGCCGGACAGGACCGCGAGGGGAGCCGCCGGCCGCGCGGCCTCGGCGACCTCGCTCATGAACAGGCCGGTCTCCCGCTCGATCCCCTTGGCGCAGATCACGAGCGGGCAGGCGGCCGGCAGGTGCGAGGCCGGACCCGCCAGGGCCGCCCGCATCGCCTGGGCCGGCACGACGAGGAGCGCCGCCCCGGCCCCGGAGAGATCGGCGAGATCGGCGGTCGGCAGAACCTCGGGCAGGAGCGCGATTCCCGGCAAGAGCGGATTCTCGCGTGTGCCCGACAGGATCGCGGCCCGCCTGGGATCGCGCAGCCACAGCACGACCTCGCGCCCCGCCAGGGCGGCGGCATTGGCGAGGGCCGTGCCGAAGGCGCCGCCCCCGATCACCGCGATGCGGTTCATGGCCCGACGGGCGGGGCTTCGAGTTCGGCGAGGGGCCAGCGGGCGCGCGCCGGCACCGTCATGTCGTCGGTGAGGCCGAGACGAAGCCGTTCGATCCCGGTCCAGGCGATCATGACCCCGTTGTCGCCGCACAGTTCCAACGGCGGGGCGACGAGCCGCAAGCCCGCCCCGCCCGCAAGCCGCCCGAGCGCGTCGCGCAGGGCGCCGTTCGCAGCAACCCCGCCCGCGGCGACGAGCGCGGTCGGCGGATGGCCGACCTTCTCCTGGAACTCGCGCAAGGCGACGCGCGTCCTGTCCTCGACGACATCGACCACCGCCGCCTGGAACCCCGCGCACAGATCGGCGACATCGGTTGCGGTGAGGGGGGCGACCTTTTCCGCCTCGATCCGGAGCGCCGTCTTGAGCCCGGAAAGCGAGAAATCGGGCTTCGGGCGCCCCAGCATGGGGCGCGGCAGCGCGAAGCGCTCGGGATTGCCCTTCGCCGCCTCGCGCTCGACTTCCGGCCCGCCCGGATAGGCGAGACCGAGGAGCTTCGCCACCTTGTCGAAGGCTTCTCCCAGAGCGTCGTCGATCGTGGTGCCGAGGCGCAGATGGTCCCCGACGCCGCGCACGGCGACGAGCTGCGTATGCCCCCCGGAGGCGAGGAGAAGCAGATAGGGGAAGGCCAGCCGGTCGGTGAGCCGGGCCGTAAGGGCATGGGCCTCGAGATGGTTCACGGCGATGAGCGGCTTGCGGGCGACGAGAGCCAGGGTCTTGGCCGTCGTCAGCCCGATGAGGAGGCCGCCGATCAGGCCCGGCCCCGCCGCCGCCGCGATGGCGTCGACGTCACCGAGGCCGCATCCCGCCTTGCTCAGCGCGCGCGCCACCATCCGGTCCAGCGCCTCGACATGCGCGCGCGCGGCGATCTCCGGCACGACGCCGCCATAGGCGGAATGCTGCGCGATCTGGCTCAGCACCTCGTTCGAGAGGATGCTGCCGCGGCCTTCCTCGTCGCAGGCGACGACGGCCACGGCCGTCTCGTCGCAGGTGGTCTCGATCCCGAGGACTCGCATGAAGATGGGGCCGCCTCTTTTCCCTTCGCGCCGGGGTTGCTCCCGCCTATACGTCCCCCACCCCGCCGCGCAAGGCTTCCGCGCCCGCGCCCAGGCCGAAGAGGTGTCATGTCGTCTCGGTCCCGCCTCGTGATCGGCACCCGCGAGAGCCCCCTCGCCCTGGCCCAGGCCGAGGAGGCGCGTGCGCGCCTCGCCGCCCTGCCCGGCCTGGAGAATGCCGCGCTGACCCTCGCGCCCATGACCTCGACCGGCGACCTGATCCAGGGCCGCCCCCTCTCCGAGGCGGGCGGCAAGGGGCTCTTCACGAAGGAGCTGGACGAGGCGCTGCTCGGCGGCGCGATCGACCTTGCGGTGCATTCGGCCAAGGACCTGCCGACCGAACTGCCCCCCGGCCTCGCCATTGCCGGCTACCTGCCGCGCGAGGACCCTCGCGACGTGCTCGTCACGCCCCTCGGCACGGATCTCGCGGGCCTGCCGGCAGGCACCCTCGTCGGCACCGCCTCGCTGCGCCGGCAGGCGATCGTCCTGCGCGCCCGCCCCGATTGCCGCGTGACGCTGCTGCGCGGCAATGTCGGCACGCGCCTCGGCAAGCTCGCCCGCGGCGAGGTCGGCGCGACGCTGCTCGCGCTGGCCGGCCTCAAGCGCCTCGGCCTCGCCCGCCACGCCGCCGCGATCCTACCGACCGACATCGTCCTGCCCGCGGTCGGACAGGGGGCGATCGCTCTCGTCGCGCGGGCGGAGGACGAGGCGGTTCTGGCGACCCTCTCGACGATCTGCGATCCGGCGACGGGGGCCGCGCTCGCGGCCGAGCGCGCCTTCCTCGCGGTGCTGGACGGCTCCTGCCGCACGCCGATCGCCGGCCATGCCGAGATCGGACCGAGCGGCCTGCGCTTCCGCGGCCTCGTCCTGCGCCCCGACGGATCGCAGGCATGGGAGATCGAGCGGTCCGGCCCCGCGGCCGATGCCGAGGCGATCGGGCGCGAGGCGGGCGATTCGATCCGCTCCCGGCTTCTGCCGGGCTGGCTCGGCGATTGATGCGGGTCCTCGTCGCCCGTCCACGGGCCCAGGCCGAGCAGACGGCTGAGCGGCTGCGGGAGCGAGGCCATCTGCCGGTCCTCGCGCCCGTCCTGGCCATCGTCCCGACCGGCCTGCCTCCCCCGGACGGGGAGCCGGATGCCCTCCTCGTCACGAGCCGCAGCGCCGTGCCGGCCCTGGCGCTCCTGCACGGGCGGTTCGGCTCGGTCCCGATCCTCGCGGTCGGACCTCGGACTGGCGAGGATCTCGCGGCGGCGGGGTTTCGCCGCATCTCCTGCGCCGAGGGTGACGGCGTCTCCCTGGCGCGGGCCGCGACGGCCCGCCTCCCCGCCGGGGCGCGGCTGGTCCATGTGGCGGGGCGGGACAGGCGGCCGGAGCCGGACCGCAGCCTTCTCGCGGCCGGATACGACGTCGCGGTCTGGGAAGCTTATGCGGCCGAGCCGGCCGCGCGCCTCCCCGAGACGGCCCGCGAGGCCCTGCGGGCGGAGGAACTGGATGCAGCGCTCCATTATTCGCCGCGAAGCGCGGCCCTGCTTCTGCGCCTGGCGCGGGAAGCGGGGCTCGGAGGCGCCTTCGGAAGGCTGCGGCATCTTTGTCTTTCGTCCAACGTTGCGAGAGCGCTGGCAGATGCCGGCGATCTGGGCATTGCCGTTGCGCCAGAACCGAGCGAGGATAAGCTGCTCGCGCTGCTCGACGGGCACGCGCGGGGGACGGATCGACGCGCGGGCTCGCCCTCGGCGCAAAAGCGGTGCTAGAGAAGGATCAAATCCAATCTGCGCCTTTCTCAGCCAGCCAGGGACGAACGCCACCCGATGAGCGAAACGCGACGTCAGGACCCACTCCGGCGGACGCCGCCGACCATCGACCTCAAGGCCGAGGTGGTGCCGTCCAAAACGGGCGACTCGCCCGCCAAGGGCCAGGAACCCCCCGCCAAGGGCCAGGAGCCGACTAAAGCCCCCGAGCCCGGCAAGGCCCAGGAACCTGCCAAGGCCCAGGAATCCGCCAAGGCCACGGAGCCCGGCAAGGGCCAGGAGCCTCCCAAGGCCCCTGAACCCGCCCGAGCGCCCGGTGCGGCTGCCTCGACGGGGCTGGGCTCGAATCTCCCCCCGAAGGGCGCGACCGGGCCGGCCGGCGGAAATGCTCCGCCGCAGCCGGCCGGCGCCTCCGCCTCGGCGGGGACCTCCGGCCAGCCGCCGAAAACGCCGGGCGGACCTCCCGCGACCGCGGCAAAGCCCGACCCCCCGGCACCCTCTGCGCAGCCCGCCTCGGGACCGGGAGCCGCCGGCAGGCCCGGCGAACCCGCCAAGGGCGCCGAGGCCACGAAGCCCGCGACTTCGGTGCCGCCGGCCGGAACTCCACCCGGCGCCACGATTGCAGGACAGCCGCCGAAAGCGCCCGAGCCCGGCAAGCCGGGCTCCGCCGTCCCATCGGCGGGCAAGCCTGCCGAGAGCCCGGAGGAGGCCGCACCGTCCAAGGACGGGGCGGCCGCCAAGGGCGAGCCGGCGAAAGATGCCGGCGGAGCCAAGGGCGCCGATTCGGCGAGGTCCGCCTCCTCCGCCCCGCGCGCCGAGCCGGCCGCGGAGAAGCGCGGAAATGCCGGCAACGTCTTCGCGGCAGGCGTCGTGGGAGGCTTGCTCGGAGCCGGACTCGCGATCGGCATTCCGCATTTTCTCGCCCCGCCCGATAGCGGGGTCCAGGATCGCATCGCGACCCTGGAGCGTCGCGTCGCGGCGCTTCCCGCGGGTGGGGGCACCCTCGAACCCCGCATCGCCGCCCTGGAATCCGGGTTGAAACAGGCCGCCGAGGAGGCGAAGACCGCCGCGCGCCAGGCCGCCGAGGCCGCGGGCCGCCCGGCCGGCGCGCCGGCCGCAGGCCCGGACCAGGAGGCGAGGAGTGCTCTCCAGGCCCTCACGGCCCGCGTCCAGGACGGCGCGGCGAAGACCGCCGCCAACGCCGCGGCCTTGGGCGCGCTCGGGCAGAAGCTCGATGCCCTGGGCAGGGATTCGGCGGATCGCCTGACGGCGGTGAGCAAGGATGTCGAGACCATCGGCGTCCACCTGAAGAGCCTGCAGGCCGACACGGCCACCCTGCGGACCGGCGCGGCGAGCCTCGAGACGCGCTCCACGGCCGCCGAGAAGCAGCTTGCGACGCTGAGCGAAGGGCTCGGCCGCGTCTCGGGCGACCTCGCGAAGCTCTCGCCTGCCGCCTTCCAGGCGGGGTTGAGGGTCATGGTCTCGGGACGGCTCGACGAAGCGCTCCGCCAGGGCTCGCCGCTCGGCCCCGCCTTGTCCGCCCTGGCGAAGCTGGGGATGGATGCATCGGCGCTGGCCCCGCTGCGCCCCTTCGCGGAGGCGCCCGCGCCGAGCCCGGCGGCGCTGCTGGCCGAGTTCAAGCCCCTCGCCGCGGCGATGACCGCCGTCCCGGCGCGCCCCGACGACACCTGGTGGGACAAGGGCCGGCGCATCATCGGCAAGGCCGTCACCGTCCAGGACGTGGGAGAAGGCGAAGGCCAGGACCTGCCGGGCCTGATCGCGCGGATCGAATCGAGCCTCGCCCGGGGCGCCGCGGGCGACGCCAAGGCGGCCTTCGACAAGCTCCCGGAGGAGAAGCGGCGTCTCGCCGCCGCCTGGGGCGCGAAGCTCGCCGCACGCGTCGCGGCCGAGGGCGCCGTGAGGCAGATCGGCGCCCAATCCCTCGCCGCCCTCGACGCCGCCACGCGGTAGGAGAAGCTTCCATGTGGCGCGTCCTCGCCTTTCTCGCCCTGATCTGCCTCGCGGCCTACGGCGCCGTCTGGCTGGCGAATTCCCCGGAGGTGATCTCGGCCACCTGGGCCGGCAAGCGGTATTCCGTCTCGCTCGCCGTCGGCGTGACCGGCCTCGTCGCGCTCGCGCTCCTGGTCGCCTTCGTCCTGGCGCTGATCAACGGCATCATCCGGCTGCCGGTCACGCTCGCGCGGGGCGCGCGCGGCCACCGGCACCGCCGGGGCCTCGATGCCCTCTCGCGCGGGATCGTGGCGGTCGGCGCCGGCGGCGCCGCGGCCGCCCGCCGCTATGCCGGCGAGGCCGGGGGGCTGCTCGGCCACCCGCCGCTCGCGCCCCTCCTCAACGCCCAAGCGGCCCAGGCCTCCGGTGACCGCGCGAAGGCCGAGACCACCTTCCGGGAGATGACCGGGAAGCGCGAGACCAAGGTGCTCGGCCTGCGCGGCCTCTATCTGGAGGCCCGGCGGCGGGGAGACGCCGCCTCGGCCCGCGAATATGCGGAAGAGGCCGCCAAGGCCGCGCCCTCCGTCGGCTGGGCCAACGAGGCCGTGCTTGAAGCCCTCTCGGCGGAGGGGAATTGGCAGGGGGCCGTGCGGGTGATCGAGCGCCGCACCTCCCTCGGGCTGGTCGACCGGGCGACCTCGCGCCGGCAGCGGGCCGTGCTGCTGGCGGCCGAGGCGTTGGACAAGGAGGCCACGAACCCGGACGGCGCCCTGGCCACGGCCGAGCATGCCGCAAGGCTCGCCCCGGGCCTCGTGCCCGCCGCCGTGCTGGCCGGACAGTATCTGTCGCGCCGCGGCGACCTCAAGAAGGCGGCCAAGATCCTCGAGGCGGCCTGGACCGCCAATCCCCATCCCGACATCGCCGGCGCCTATCTCAACCTGCGTCCGGGCGATTCGGCCGTCGACCGCATGCGCCGCGCCGAGACGCTGGCCAAGCTGTCGAGCTGGTCGGACGAGGCGCGCCTCGCCGTCGCGCGGGCGGCGGTCGAGGCCCGCGACTTCGCGCGCGCCAGGGAGACGCTGGCCCCCGTTCTCGATGCCGAGAAGCGGCCGACCGTCCGCATCTGCATGATGATGGCGGAGATCGAGGGCCGGAGCGGACAGGCGGGCGCCGCGCGCGAATGGCTCGCCCGCGCAGCGCGGGCGCCCCGCGACAAGGCCTGGATCGCGGACGGCTACGTCTCCGATCGCTGGCTGCCCGTCTCCCCTGTCACGGGCAAGCTCGACGCCTTCGTGTGGGAGACCCCTCCCGAGCTTCTCGGCGACGGGACCGGCCCCGACATCACGGCCTTCGAGCCGGATGCCGAGGAAACGGAAGCGCCTCTCGTGCCGGGACGCGCGATCGCTCCCCCAGCCCCGGCGAAGACCGATCCCGCCCCGAAGCCGCCCGCGAAGCCCGAACCCGTAGCGGCGCCGGCGCCGGCGGAGATCCGGGCGGAGCCGGCCGCCGCGGCGACTCCCGCCGAGCCTTCTCCGCCCCCAGCGCCAGCCCCGGCTTCCGCGGCGCTGAAGGACGAGCCCGCCGCGGCCAAGGCGCCGCCCGCGCCGGCGTCTTCCCCCGCGCGGCCCGAGGGCTCGAACGGGGCCGGAGAGCAGGCCCGCACCGGTGCGGAGCCCGAGCCTGTCGCCTTCCCCGTCCCTCGCGCTCCCGACGATGCGGGGTCCGAGGGCGAGGCCGACCGCCGGAAGCGGTTCCGAGTCCACGTGTGACGCCTCGGCGCCGTGCCGACCGGCACGGCGCCTGTGGCGCGGCATCCCTGGCGAGAGCCGGGCGCGGGAGCGCGCCAGCCATTTCCTCGTGCTATAGGAAGCAGGGATTGGGCCGAGAGACGTGACGAGAAGCGGGACGACCGAGCGCGAGAACACCCTGAAGCAGGCGTGCCGGGACCATGGCCTGCGCATGACGGGCCAGCGCCTCACGATCCTCGCGGTCCTGGCCCAGGCGGACGACCATCCCGACGCGGTCGAGCTTCATCGGCGCGCCGCGCAGATCGACCCCGGCATCTCGCTGGCGACGGTCTACCGGACCGTGAAGCTGTTGCAAGACAAGGGAATCCTGGCCCGCCACGCCTTCGCGGACGGCCGCGCGCGCTACGAGACCGCCGAGGGCGACCATCACGACCACCTCATCGACATCGAGAGCGGGCGGGTGATCGAGTTCCAGTCGCCCGAGATCGAGCGGCTCCAGGACGAAGTGGCCCGGCGCCTCGGCTTCAAGATCGTCAGCCACCGGCTGGAAATCTATGCGCGGCCGATCAAGGCGCGCCGGCGCGAGAGATAGAGCGCGGCCGCAGCCCGCCGCGCGGAGAGACCGCGAAGGCAATTGCGAATTGCATCGCCTGGACGAGGACGATGCAGGGCCCGGTCGCGCCGTCGAGATGGAAGCTCGCCACGGTGCCGGCGAAGGCCGAGAACACGGCCGAGCCCATCGCGATCGCGAGGGCCGAATCGAATCGCCTGGCGAGGAGCAGTCCCACGCAGCCGGGGGTGATCAGCATCGCCAGGATCAGCGCGAGGCCCACGGCCTGAAGCGAGGCGACGGCGGTCGCCGCGACGAGGAGCAGCAGCAGGGCCTCGAGCCGCGCCGGCGAGAGCCCGATCACCTGCGCCTGGACCGGATCGAAGCAGAACAGGACGAGATCGCGCCTCTTGAGGAAGACGGTCGCAAGCGTCAGCGCGCCCAGCAGCAGAGCCTGGACGAGGTTCTCCGTCGTGATGCCGAGAAGATTGCCGAACAGGATATGCGCGAAGTCGATATCGGCGGGAAAGGCCGTCACGAGCACCATGCCGAGGGCGAGGAAGCCCGTGAACAGGATGCCGAGCGCCGCATCGGGCTTCACGCGCGAGGTCGCGGCCACTCCGCCCGCGGCCTGCACGCAGAGGATGCCGCTCGCGACCGCGCCGAGCGCCATGGGCAGGCCGAGGAGATGGGCGAGCACGATCCCCGGCAGGACGGCGTGGGAGATCGCATCCCCGACGAGCGACCAGCCCTTCAGCACGATGAAGCACGAGAGCGCCGCGCAGACCGCGCAGACGAAGCCCCCGACCAGCATCGCCTTCACCATGAAGCCGTGCCGGAAGGGCTCGATCAGAAGGTCGAGCACGCTCACGCCGCGGCCTCCGCGCCCTGGCCTGCATGCCGCCGGCGGGCCAGGAGGCCGTGCTTCGGCGCGAGGAGCCAGGCGAGAAGGAAAAGGAGCGTCTGGAGGAGGACGATGCAGCCGCCCACCGCCCCGTCGAGGAAGAAGCTGGCATAGGCGCCGAGGAACGCTCCCGCCCCGCCGAGCAGCGGGGCGAGGACGAGCATGCGCCCGAATCGGTCCGTGAGAAGATAGGCGGTCGCCCCCGGCGCGATCAGCATGGCCGCGACGAGAAGCGCGCCGACCGCCTGAAGGGCCGCGACGCAGGCGAGCGAGAGAAGGCCCAGGAGCACGCCCCGCCAGAATCGCGGATCGAGACCGACCGAGCGGGCATGGTCGGCATCGAAGGAGACGGCGACGAGGTCGCGCCATTTGAGGCCGATCACGAGCGCGCAGAGGGCCGCGACCGCATAGACCTGCATCAGGTCGCCCTCGGCGATGCCGAGGAGGTTGCCGAGGAGGATCGTCGTCACGCGCAGATTGGTCGGGTGGACCGAGGCGACGAGGAGCCCGGCCGCGAAGAAAGTCGTGAAGACGACGCCGACGACCGCATCGCTCTTGAGAACGGGACTGCGCCCGACGAGCGAGATGCCGGCCACCGCGAGCAAAGCCGCGACGGCCGCCCCGGCCAGGAAGGGCAGGCCGAGGATCGCCGCCGCGGCGACGCCCGGAACCACCGCATGCGACAGCGCGTCCCCGAGGAGCGACCAGCCGCGCAGCACGACGAAGCAGGATAGCAGCGCGCACATCGCGCCGACGATCCCCGCCCCGAAAATGGCGTTGCGCATGTAGTCGTAGCCGAAGGGCGACAAGGCCGCCTCGACGAAGGAGCCGCCCATCACGCGGCGCTCGCAGCGCCTGCAAGGCAGGCAGCGCTGCGGGACTCCGTCCGCTCGGCGGCGGCCTCGCCGAAGATCTCGCGGGGCGGGGCGCCGAAGGCGCGCGCGAGGTTTTCCCGCGTATAGGTCTCGGCCACCGGGCCCGCGGCCACGAGATGGTGGGCGAGGAGGATCACGTCGTCGCAGAGATCGGGCAGGGCGGCGAGGTCGTGAGTCGAGACGAGGAGGAGCCTGCCCTCCCCCCGCAGCCCCTTGAGAAGGAGCATGATCGCCTCCTCCGTCTTGCGGTCGACCCCCGTGAAGGGCTCGTCCAGGAGGATGATGGACGCCTCCTGGGCGAGGGCGCGGGCCAGGAACACGCGCTTTCTCTGCCCGCCGGACAATTCCCCGATCTGGCGCTCGCCGAAGCCCTCCATGCCGACGCGCCGAAGGCTTTCCTCGACTATGCGCCTGTCGATCGCGGAGGGGATGCGCAGGAAGCCCATGCGCCCCTGGCGCCCCATGGTGACGACGTCCCGGACGGAGACGGGAAAGGTCCAGTCGACCTCCTCGAGCTGGGGCACATAGGCGACCACGCCCTCCCGCCGGGCCCAGGCGATGTCGCGCCCGCAGATCCGCACCCTGCCCGCGAGCGGGGCAAGGAGGCCCATGATCGACTTGAACAGCGTCGACTTGCCCGAGCCGTTCGGCCCGACGAGGCCGCAGATGCGCCCGCCGACGATGCGGAACCCGACATCCCTGAGGGCGCGAGCCCCGCCCGGATAGGCGGCGCTCAGGCCCTCGACCTCGATGGAGGGAAGCGCGGCGGAAGGGTCAGCCGCCAAGTCCGAACCCCTTCACGATCGTCTGCGCATTCGTGCCGAGAAGCTTCAGGTAAGTCGGGGCGGGCCCGTCCTCGGTGGTGAGAGAATCGACATGGAGCACGCCGCCGAAATTCGCCTTCGTCTCCTTCGCCACCTGCCGCATGGCCTTGTCGCTCACCGTGGATTCGCAGAACACGGTCGGGACGCCCTTTCGGCGCACCTCGTCGACGACCCGGCGGATCTGCTGCGGCGAGCCCTGCTCGTCGCTGTTCACCGCCCAGAGGTAAAGCTCGGCGAGGTCGTAGTCGCGGGCGAGATAGGAGAAGGCGCCCTCGCAGGAGACCAGAATGCGCCGGTCCGCCGGCACCTTGGCCAGCGTGTCCCGGATCGGCCCGGCAAGCGCCTTCAGCTCGGCCGAATAGCGCGCCGCATTGGCGGCGTAGCTGTCGGCATTGGCCGGATCGACGGCCGCCAGGGCCTTGCGGATGTTCTCGACATAGATCAGCGCATTGGCCGGCGACATCCAGGCATGCGGGTTCGGCATCTTGCCATAGGGCCCGTCGGCAATCGGGATCGGCGTGATGCCCTCCGTGAGGACGGCGCTCGGCACGCCCTCGACCGCCCCGAAGAACTTCTCGAACCAGCGCTCCAGGTTGAGCCCGTTCCAGAGCACGAGATCGGCATTCTGCGCCTTCACGATGTCGAGAGGGGTAGGCTCGTAGCCGTGGATCTCGGCGCCGGGCTTCGTGATCGATTCGACGATCGCCTTGTCGCCCGCGACGTTCCGGGCCATGTCCCGGATGACGGTGAAGGTGGTGACCACGCGCTTCGGCTTCGCCGCCTCCGCCACCGCCACCGCCACCCCCGCCGGCAGGACGAGCAGGCAGAGCAGCGCCAGCCTTCCGATCCATCTCCAGCCACGATCCGCCATGCCCTTCTCCTGCTCGCCTCCACATCATCCACTTGCGACTGAATTGCAAGAGCAGACAATCGGCCGAGATGCCGCGCTCACCGGGCCGGCGGCGGGAAGCGCTCCCGCCAGGCATCCTCGAATTCCCGCGTGAACCGGGCATAGCTCTCGCCGTCCGGGAGCCTGACGAGGCCCCGGAAGGCGTAGGGGGCGGCCTTCGCGCCGGCCTGGGGCTTGTCGAAATAAACCTCGACCAGAGGCACGTCGCCGCTGTCCTTCGGCCGCTTCAGATGGATCGTCGCATGGCCGCAGCGGGCCCCGGAGCCGCCCGCATCGCGTGCGACCTCCGGCCGCACGAGCCGGCACCGGCCGCCGGACCAGGAGATCGACCTCGCCGCGTCCCGTGTCAGCGCGGCGAGCCAGGTGCCGACGGTCTCCTCGCCATATCCCGTCCCGAAGGGATCGATCTCAACAAGGCGCGCATCCTGGGCCGCAGCGGCGAGGCCGGCGGCCGAGAGCGGCGCCGCCCGCGCCGCGAGGGTCGCCGCGGCCACCCCAACGAGGGCGAGGAAGAGGGACGATTTCACTTCGGCATCTCCACGCAGGGAATGAAATCACGAGCTTCGAAGCCCCTGTCATCCCCTTCCCCTCCGCTTCGCTCCGGCCGGGGATGACAGGGGGTGACCGGAAACCGGCGTCGCCCGATCGCCCCGCGTCGATTGACGCCCGCAAGGCCCGTCGCTACACAGCCGCCGTCGCGGGTATGATGTAATGGTAGCCTGTCAGCTTCCCAAGCTGAACGCGCGGGTTCGATTCCCGCTACCCGCTCCAGCCGGACCGCGCTGAAGCCCTCTCGCCGCCGCTGCGGCCCGCGACGGAACCCCGCCGCCAAGACCCTTGACGCGCCCGCGGGGCTTCGCGTTCCCTGACGGCCGGGAGGACATCTATGCTCAAGAACTCCGTGCGGCCTTTCGGCTTCGATCTCGGCGAGACGGCCGACGCCATCCGCGAGACCGTCGCCGGTTTCGCCGCGAAGGAGATCGCGCCCCGCGCGGACGAGATCGACCGGACCAACACCTTCCCGCGCGACCTCTGGCCGAAGCTCGGCGCGCTCGGGCTGCACGGCATCACGGTCGAGGAGGAATATGGCGGGGCGGGACTCGGCTATCTCGAGCATGTCGTGGCGATGGAGGAGGTCTCGCGCGCCTCCGCCTCGGTCGGGCTCTCCTACGGCGCCCATTCGAACCTCTGCGTCAACCAGATCCGCCGCAACGGCACGGAAGAGCAGAAGCGCAGATACCTGCCCAAGCTGATTTCCGGCGAGCATGTCGGCGCGCTCGCCATGTCCGAGCCGGGCGCGGGTTCCGACGTCGTATCCATGAAGACGCGGGCCGACAGGCGGGGCGATCGCTGGGTCCTCAACGGCAACAAGATGTGGATCACGAACGGCCCCGTCGCGGAGACGCTCGTCGTCTACGCCAAGACCGACCCGGCCGCCGGAGCGCGCGGCGTCACCGCCTTCCTGGTCGAGAAAGGCATGGCGGGCTTCTCGACCCACCAGAAGCTCGACAAGCTCGGCATGCGCGGCTCCGATACCGCCGAGCTCGTCTTCGAGGATTGCGAGGTGCCCGGAGAGAACGTGCTCGGCGCGGTCGGGCGTGGGGTCAACGTGCTGATGAGCGGGCTCGACTACGAGCGCGCGGTGCTGGCCGGCGGCCCGCTCGGCATCATGCAGGCATGCCTCGACGTCGTCATGCCCTATATCCACGACCGCAGGCAGTTCGGCCAGCCGATCGGCACCTTCCAGCTCGTCCAGGGCAAGGTCGCGGACATGTACGTGACGATGAATGCCTGCAAGGCCTATGTCTATGCCGTCGCCCGGGCCTGCGACCGGGGGGAGACGACGCGCGAGGACGCGGCCGGCGCCATCCTGATCGCGGCGGAGAAGGCGACGCAATGCGCCCTCGACGCCATCCAGCTCCTCGGCGGCAACGGGTATATCAACGATTATCCCACCGGCCGGCTCCTGCGCGACGCGAAGCTCTACGAGATCGGCGCCGGCACGAGCGAGATCAGGCGCATGCTGATCGGGCGGGAGCTGTTCGAGAAGAGCTCCTGAGGAGCGATCGGCCGAAGCCGCCGGCATGACGGCCGGAACGGCTCTGGATCGACGCCGCGTCATCGCCTACCGTTCGGCCCGCTGGCCGGAACGGCCATCGAACAGGCCACGGAATGAATTCTCCCGCTCTCGAATCGCCGCCCCCTCCCCCGCGGGAGGGCATGGCGAAGGTCGCCGGCGTGCGCATCGCCTATCGGGTCCGCGGGAGCGGGCCGCCCCTCGTCCTGATCATCGGCTATCGCCTTCCGGCCGTCGCGTGGCCGGACGAATTCGTCGACAGCCTGGCGGAGCGCTTCACGGTCGTCGCGGTCGACAACCGCGGCACGGGCGCCAGCGACAAGCCGGTCGAGGGATATGCGCTGTCGAACATGGCCGACGACGTCGTCGCCGTGCTGGACAGCCTGGGCATCCCGAAAGCCCACGTCCTCGGCTATTCGATGGGCGGGAGCATCGCGCAGGAACTCGCCTGCCGCCATCCCGCGCGGGTCGCGGGGCTCGTGCTCTGCGCCACCATATGCGGGGGCGCCACCACGGTCCGCGCACCCCTCTCGACCCTGCGCATCCTGCGCGATCTCGACGGGCGCGAGCCGGAAGAGGTCGCCCGGCGGATGTGGCAGGTCACCTATGCCTCGGACTATCTCCTGAAGCACAGCGACCGGGCGGAGCGCCAGTTGCAGCGGGAGATCCGGCAGCCGACGCCCCTGCATGCGGCCGACCTCCAGTTCCAGGCCCTCTCGGAATTCGACGCCTCGTCGAGGCTCCCGGAGCTTCGCGTCCCGACATTGGTGCTGACGGGCGACCTCGACCAGATCGTCCTGCCGCATAACTCGACGGTCCTCGTCGATCTCATCCCCGATTCCGTCCTGCGCATCATGCACGGCTGCGGCCACAGGCTGATGTGGGAGAAGCCGGAGGAATGCGCCGGGATCGTCGCCGATTTCCTCGGCGCCCGTGCCTGGGAGCCCGCCTCGTCCGGCGAGGCATCCCCTCCCCCGCGGAGGCCGGGGCGCAACCGCTCAGACATTGCCTCGATCCACCACAACAACCTGTGGCGGAGCATGGAACGCCTGCTCGGCTGGCCGGCGACGGTCGAGGATTTCCTCGTGGATGCGGTGACGAAGACGGGCTACGCGGCCTTCTTCGGAAGCAGGCTTCGCTTCGGGGACGGAAAGCCGGTCGTGCTCGTTCCCCCGCTCCTCCTGGGCGACCTCGCCCTGTCGGGCGTCGCGGCCTGGCTCACATCGATCGGCTACCGGCCGAGCGGCGTCGGCCTCCTGCCGAGCCTGGACGACGAAACCATGAGCCGCGCCGTCGCGGCCTCCATCCGCGAAGCCACCGGCCGGGTCGGCCGCAAAGCCGTCGTGATCGCCCTCGGCGATTCGATCAGAGCCGTCTCGCGCGTGGCGCGGCCCGAGGAGGTCTCGGACGTCGTCATCCTCGGGCCGCCGGCCTCGGGACGACCCGCGGCGCTGCCCAGGGGCATCCGCGTACATGCCCTGAAATACATTCCCGCGGGCGGAGCGCCGGGAGTGCGCCGGCTCAGCGGCTGGCCCTTTCTTCCCGCCATGCTCCAGAGCACCTTCATCGCGGTCTCGGACATCCTCTACGAGATCCCGATCGCGCTGCGGCCGGAGCCGGAGGGCGCCCGCTAGAGCCGCATGGAAGGGGCTTATGCCCCTTCCTCCCTTTCAGCGCATGATGAAGGGGTTCTCGGGCGCGTCCTCGGCGAGCGAGATCCAGACGCTCTTCGGCTCCAGGAACTCGTGGATCGCGTCGATCCCGCTCTCGCGGCCGAGGCCCGAGCGCTTCATGCCGCCGAAGGGCATCATGAAGGAGACCGCCCGGTAGGTGTTCACATAGACCGAGCCCGCCCGCAGAGCCTTCGACATGCGGATGGCGCGGCCGATATCCTTCGTCCAGACGCCGGCCGCGAGGCCATAGATCACATCGTTGCCGATCCGCACCGCCTCCGCCTCGTCCTCGAACTCGATCACGGACAGGACCGGCCCGAACACCTCCTCCTGCGCGATGCGCATCCCGTTCGTCACGTCGGTGAAGATGGTCGGCTCGACGAACCGGCCGCCGGCCAGGCCCGGGCCCGAGGCCGGCTTGCCGCCGAGGACGAGCCGCGCGCCCTCGGCCTTGGCCACGTCGATGTAGTCGAGGATCTTCCTGTACTGGGCCGGTGTCGCGACCGGTCCGATATTGGTATCCGCCTGCATCGGATCGCCGATCTTGGCCGATTTCGCCAGCGTCAGCAGGCGGTCGAGGAAGGCGTCCTTGACCGATCGCTGCACGAGGAGGCGCGAGCCTGCGATGCAGGTCTGGCCCGTCGCGGCGAAGATGCCCGAGACGACGCCCGCCGCCGCCATCTTCATGTCGGCATCGGCGAAGACGATGTTGGGCGACTTGCCGCCGAGTTCCAGCGAGACGCGCTTCAGGTCCTTCGCGGCCTGCTCGTAGATGCGCGCGCCGGTCGCGTCCGAGCCCGTGAAGGTGATCTTGGCGACGTCCGGGTGGGTAACGAGGGCCTGGCCGGTATCCGGGCCGAAGCCCGTGACGACGTTGAACATGCCGTCGGGCAGGCCCGCCTCCTTCGTCAGCGCGGCGAATTCGAGCGTCGAGGCGGAGGTGAATTCCGAGGGCTTGACCACCACCGCACAGCCCGCCGCGAGGGCGGGGGCGCATTTCCAGGCGATGAAGAGCAGGGGCGAATTCCAGGCCGTCAGCGCCGCCACCACCCCGACCGGCTCGTGGGTCGTGAAGGCGAACATCTCGGGCTTGTCGATCGGCGGCACCCCTCCCTCGATCTTGTCCACGAGGCCGCCGAAATAATACCACCATTCCGGGTGGTAGCGGAGCTGGCCCAGCATCTCGGCGAGCAGCTTGCCGTTGTCGCGCACCTCGATCTCGGCGAGGCGCCCGGCATTCTGCGCCACGAGATCGCCGATCCGGCGCATGACCTTGCCGCGCGCCGTCGCGTTCATCGCGGCCCAGGGGCCTTCGTACATCGCCCGCTTAGCCGCCGCCACGGCGCGATCGACATCCTCGCGGCCCGCCTTCGGAATCCTGGCCCAAGCCTCCCCGCGATAGGGATCGACCGTGTCGAAGAATTCGCCGCCCGCCGGGTCGGCATAGGCTCCGTCGATGAAAAGCTGGTAGGTTCGCACGCTTCCCTCTCCAAGATCGCCATGAGCGTTTAGCGGCTCCCGAGAGCCTTGGACAGGGTTCGGCCCTCCCTCCGGTGCGATCGACCGCATTCGCCGCCGAGGGCTCGCGGGAGACCCCTCCCCCGGATGGAAGACGTCAGGCCGCGTGACGTCCAGGTCGATCTCCTCGTACAGAGAGGGGGCCGAGGTGAAGAAAGTGGGAGTTCCCGATGCTGTTTCCGATCAGCCAGCGCGCCGAGGAGCTGCGCGAGCGCGTGGCCGCCTTCATGGAGGAGCACGTCTATCCCGCCGAGCGCGAATATCACGATTACGTCGGCAGCCAGCCGAGCCGCTGGGTGATCCCGCCGATCATGGAGGAGCTGAAGAGGAAGGCGAAGGCGCAAGGGCTCTGGAACCTGTTCGTGCCGAAGCATCACGACCCGGCCGCGCTCACCAATGTCGAATACGGCGTCATCTGCGAGGTGATGGGGCGGTCGCCTATCGGCGCCGAGCCCTTCAACTGCTCGGCGCCCGACACGGGCAACATGGAGACGCTGATCCGCTATGCCGACGAGGAGCAGAAGGCGAAATGGCTGACGCCCCTCCTCGAAGGCGAGATCCGCTCCTGCTTCGCCATGACCGAGCCGGCCGTCGCCTCCTCCGACGCGACCAATATCCGCACGGAGATTCGCCGCGAAGGCGACAACTACATCGTCAACGGACGCAAATGGTGGATCACGGGCGCGCCCGATCCGCGCTGCAGGATTTCCATCCTCATGGGCAAGACCGACCCCGCCGCCGAGAAGCACCGGCAGCAATCGATGATCCTCGTGCCCATGGACACGCCCGGCGTCACCGTGGTCCGCCCGCTGACCGTCTTCGGCTATGACGACGCCCCGCACGGCCATGCGGAAATCGTCTACGACAACGTGCGGGTCCCCGCCTCGAACATCCTCCTCGGCGAGGGCCGCGGCTTCGAGATCGCGCAGGGACGGCTCGGCCCAGGCCGCATCCATCACTGCATGCGCTCGATCGGCGTCGCCGAGCGGGCCCTCGAATCCCTGTGCCGGAGGGCGCTCAGCCGCAACGCCTTCGGCGGCCCGATCGCCGACCAGGGCGTGACGCGCCACGTCATCGCCGAAAGCCGCATGGAGATCGACCAGGCGCGCCTCCTCACCCTCCAGGCCGCGCAGATGATGGACACGGTCGGCAACAAGGCGGCGCGGGCGGCGATCGCCATGATCAAGGTCGTCGCGCCCAACGTCGCCTGCCGCGTGGCCGACCGCGCCATCCAGGTCCACGGCGCGGGCGGCCTCAGCGAGGATTTCCATCTCGCCTTCGCCTATGCCCATTCCCGCACGCTCCGCCTCGCGGACGGGCCGGACGAGGTCCACCGCGACACCGTCGCCAAGATCGAATTGAAGAAGCACCAGGGAGCGAATGCCGGGGGAGCGGGGCATTGAGCGCAGATACCCCGGCCGAGGGGCACGAGACGCCCGAGGCCGCCTCGGAGACCATCCCGGTGCGCGAGGCGCATCGTTTCGACACGGCCCGGCTGGAGCAGCTTCTCGGCGACGAGCTGGGGGCGCGGCTGCTCGACCTGCGCCAGATGCGCGGCGGCCAGTCGAACCCGACCTTTCTCCTCGTGACGGACAAGGGCGAGTTCGTGCTGCGCAAGCAGCCGCCCGGCGAGCTTCTGCCCTCCGCCCATGCGGTCGACCGGGAGTTCCGGGTGCAGGAGGCGCTCGCGAAAACGGACGTGCCGGTGCCCCGCGTCCTCCTCTTCACGGAGGATCGCTCGGTGCTCGGCACGCCCTTCTACCTCATGGAGCGCCTGCGGGGGCGCATCTTCTGGTCGCCGACGCTGTCGGTCCTCGCGCGCGAGGACCGGGCCGCGATCTACGAGGGCATGGCCGACGCCCTCGCCCGGCTGCACAAGGCCGACTGGAAGGCGATCGGCCTCGACACCTACGGCCGCCCCGGCAATTACTTCGCGCGCCAGATCGGGCGCTGGTCGAAGCAATGGGAGACTTCGCCCGCCCGCGACAACCCGGCCATCGACAGGCTCGCCGAATGGTTGCCGGCCCACGTGCCGGACAGCGAGGAAACCGCCATCTGCCACGGCGATTTCCGGCTCGACAACATGATCTTCCACCCAACCGAGGCGCGCGTCCTCGGCATCCTCGACTGGGAGCTTTCGACGCTCGGCCATCCCCTGGCCGACCTCGCCTATAACTGCCTGCCCTACATCAATTCGCCCGCCGCCTTCCGCGGCATGCGCGGCCTCGACCTGGACGCGCTCGGCATCCCGAGCATGGACGCCTATCTGGCGATGTACAACGCCCGGACGGGGCGGACCGATTCGATCACGCCGTTCCATCTCGCCTTCTCGCTCTTCCGCATCGCCGTCATCCTGGAAGGGGTGGTCGCGCGCGGCAGGAAGGGAAACGCCTCCTCGGCCGACGCGGCCAGCCACGGCGAGCGCGCAAGGCTCCTCGCCGAGCGGGGCTGGGAGATCGCGCGGGACGGATTGTGAACGGGTGAAACGGATCGCCCTGGCCCGGAGACGGATTCGCCTTGACGCTCCGCGCGCCGGAGCGGAGGCTGCCCCGGCCGCGCGGGAAGACGGCGGCAGCGGGAGGATGACCATGCTGACACGCCGCGGCTTTGCGGGCTTCGCCTCTTGCGCGATCTGCGCGATCTCCGGCTTCGCCGCCACCGACGCCTCGGCGCAGGGATCGGCGCCCGCCGGGACTGCGGGCCTCAAGCGCAAGGTCCTCTCGCAGCTCGACGGGCCGATGCCCGGCTACGTCACGATCGTCGCCGAGGTCGAGATCGAGCCCGGGGTGTTCGTCGCGCGCCACAAGCATCCGGGCATCGAATCCGGCTACGTCGTCGAAGGCGAGATCGAGTTGCCCATCGAGGGACTGCCGACGAAGCTCTACAAGGCCGGCGACGCGTTCCAGGTCCCGCCGAACACCCCCCATGCCGGCGCCAAGAGCGGGGAGAAGCCGGTCAGGGTCGTCAGCACCTTCGTCGTCGAGAAGGACAAGCCCCTCGCCTCACCCGCCTGAGCGGACGAGATGACCTCGTCGCGCTGGAGGGAGATCCTGGACGGCAGGCTGGCCATCCCGGCCATCGCCGCGCCGATGTTCATCGTCTCGAACCCGAAGCTCGTCATCGCGCAGTGCAAGGCGGGCATCGTCGGCTCGTTCCCGGCGCTGAACGCGCGGCCGGCCTCGCTGCTCGACGAATGGCTCTGCGAGATCGAGGAGGCGCTCGCGGCTCACGACGCCGCCCATCCCGGGCGCCCCGCCGCCCCCTTCGCGGTGAACCAGATCGTGCACCGCTCCAACGAGCGGCTGGAGCACGACCTGAGGGTCTGCGAGGCGCACAGGGTGCCGATCGTCATCACCTCGCTCGGCGCCCGCGCGGACCTGAACGATGCCGTCCACGGCTGGGGCGGGATCACGCTGCACGACGTCATCAACCAGACCTTCGCCCGCAAGGCGGTCGAGAAGGGTGCGGACGGGCTGATCGCGGTCGCGGCGGGGGCCGGCGGCCATGCCGGCACGCTCTCGCCCTTCGCGCTGGTCGGGGAGACGCGGCAATGGTTCGAGGGGCCGCTCGTGCTCTCGGGCGCCATCGCCACGGGCCGCGCGATCCGGGCGGCCGAGATCATGGGGGCGGATCTCGCCTATATCGGCTCGGCCTTCATCGCGACGCAGGAGGCGAACGCGCCGGAAAGCTACAAGCGGATGATCGTCGAGAGCGCGGCGGCGGACATCGTCTATTCCCCCGTCTTCACCGGCGTGCACGGCAATTATCTCGCCCCCTCGATCGCGGCCTCGGGCATCGACCCGGCAAAGCTGCACGAAATGGAAGCGGTCGCGATGGATTTCGGCCAGGAGAAGGGCGGGGCGCGGGCATGGCGCGACATCTGGGGCTCGGGCCAGGGCATCGGCGCGGTCGACGCGGTCCGGCCGGCGGGGGAGTATGTGGAGCGGCTGATCGCCGAATACCGCGAGGCGGAAGGGGCCGGGCGCCGCATCAGGCTGCGGAGCTGAAGCGGGGCGGGGCGCATTCGGCTGATGCGGGGCGCCCCCGGGAACCCTGCCGGTGCCGGGAAAGACGCCAGCCCGCGACGAACCTCGCCATCCCTCCTTGCACCCCTGAAACCTGCATGATACGGCAACCGCGCTGCGGGCAGACCTGCTCCGCGCTCCATCCCGACCTGGCGAAGAACGCGGGAATGTCGGCTTTTCGGCCGGCGGCTCCGCAAAGGCGACGAGAGACCGGTGGCAGACACGAAGGCAAGCGATGGTCCGGGCGTATCCGGTGTAGCCGGTCGTTACGCGTCGGCCCTGTTCGAACTCGCCCGCGACGAGAACGCGATCGATTCCGTCGGATCGAATCTCGACGGGTTCTCGCGGCTGCTCGACGAGAGCGAGGATCTGCGCCGCCTCGTCAGGAGCCCCGTCTTCTCGGCGGAAGAACAGTTGAAGGCGGTCGACGCGGTGCTCGCCAAGGCGGGGATCGGCGGGCTCGCCGCCAACCTGATCCGCCTCGCCGCCGCCAATCGCCGTCTCTTCGTCCTCCCGGACATGATCCGGGGCTACCGGGCGCTCGTCGCGCAATACAAGGGCATCGTGTCGGCGGAGGTCCGCCTCGCCGAGACGCCGTCCGCCAAGACGCTCGACGAGATCAAGGCCGCCATCCGCGAGATGGCCGGCTCCGATGTCGATCTCGACGTCAGGATCGATCCCGCGCTGATCGGGGGGCTGGTCGTGAAGATCGGCAGCCGCATGGTCGACGCGTCCCTGAAGACCAAACTGAACGCCATCCGCATTGCGATGAAAGAGGCCCGGTGATGGATATCCGCGCCGCCGAGATTTCGGCGATCCTCAAGCAGCAGATCAAGAATTTCGGCCAGGAGGCCGAGGTTGCCGAGGTCGGCCAGGTCCTGTCGGTCGGCGACGGCATCGCCCGCTGCTACGGTCTCGACAACGTCCAGGCGGGCGAGATGGTCGAGTTCGAA
>NZ_DAOLAJ010000043.1:0-31859 GCF_035325185.1 Enterovirga sp.
GCGATGGTGGGCGCACTAGGGCTCGAACCTAGGACCCGCTGATTAAGAGTCAGCTGCTCTACCAACTGAGCTATGCGCCCATCGCCGCGGTGGCCGTTGGCACCGGGAGGCGGCGGGTCTCTAGCAGGGCCGCCTGGTCCTGTCCACCGGGCGAGGGCGCGCCGCCGTGATTTTTCTCCGCAGCGGCCCTCGCCATGCTCCTCAATGCATATGGTCCGGGCCGCGGGCGCCGATCGCGCCGACCTCGAAGGTGACCTCGGCCGCCCCCGCCTTCTCGAAGACGAGCGAGCCCTTGACCGATTGCCCCTGCTTCAGGCCCTCCTTCAGCCCGAGGAACATCAGGTGATAGCCGCCGGGCTTCAGTTCCACGCTGGCGCCGGGAGCGATCGCGATTCCGTCGACCGGGCGCATCTTCATGACGCCGTTCTCGTTCGTCATCTCGTGCACCTCGCCGCGTTGGGCGAGCGCCATCGTGGCGCCGACCAGCCGGTCCGGCGCGGTCCCGCGATTCGTGATCCTGACATAGCCGCCGGCGACCTGGGCGCCGCCGGGCGTCGCGCGGAGCCAGGGCGCCTCGACCGTGAGGTCGCCGATTCGGACGGAGCCACGGGTCGCCACGATTCTCACTCCCGGCGCGGGCTCGGCGAGTTCATGCGCGTTCTGGCCGGGCTTGGGGATCTGCGCCCAGTGATAGGCCCCGCTCTCGCAGGTCTGCTCGACGGGGAAATAGACGGTCTCCCCCGGCGCGAAATCGTCCGACAGCGTGACGGAGAAGACGAATTCGTCGAACTGGTCGTCGGGGAGGCTGCCCCCGGTCCAGGTGATCTCGCGCACGCCTTCGGTCAGCGTGCCGTGCGGGCTCGGATAGGGCTTCTTGTAGGGGCCGCGCACGGTCCCGATGGTCCAGCCGGCCTTGGCCATGGGCCGGACGGCCACGGCGCCGTCCGGGATGGTGACGCGGAGCGCGGTGGTCGCCGAGCCCTTGCAGCCATGCGTCACGCGCAGGATCGCGCGATAGGGCGAATTGGCGGGAGCCTCGCGCTTTTCGAGCACGATATGGGCGCTGGCGGCGGATGCGGCGAAGAAGGCGCCCGCGAAGGCGGCGCCGCGAAGAAGATGGAACGACATGGAACGGAATCCCCGGAGGAGTGATCGAAACGGCGGATGATCACGCGGCCGGGGGGGCTCGGGGGGAATGGGCGCCCTTGGGCGGCGCCCGTGCCGGGGGAGGGGCGGTGCGGGCGAAGGCGAGGACGATCGCCGCGCGGGGGACCGTGACGAGGGCGGAGGCCGCGCCCGGTGGAGGCGGGAGCGAGGCGCAGGCGAGGAGGCAGCAATCGTGCTGGTGATGCCGGGCGGGAGCGCCCGGTTCGTCCTGGAGCGGCGAGCAGAAGCCGGAGACCCCGTGCTCCCTGACGGAATCGGGAAGGGCGAGGCCCGCGAGGAAAGCCTGGAGCAGAAGTCCGTAGAGCGCGGCGACGGCGATCGTCGCGCGTGCTCCCCGGCTCAGGATGCGGCGGCTGCTCATGCCCGAGATGTGCTGCGGCCGGCGGGCGGCGTCAATCGGGCGCCTGCATTCCCGGCGAGGCGACCTTCACCAGGAGCTTGCCGAAGTTGCGGCCTTCGAGGAGGCCGAGGAAAGCCTCGGGAGCGTTCCCGATCCCCTCGACGACATCCTCGCGGTACTTGATCCGGCCCTCGCGGATCCAGGCGCCCATCTCGCGCTGGAAATCCTTCGCCTGGGAGGCGAAATCCCACACGATGAAGCCCTGGATGCGAAGGCGCTTCGTCAGGATCGCCCCGAAAAGCTGCGGCGTGCGGTCGGGGCCGGGAGGCGGGGCCGTGTCGGAATAATTCGCGATGCGGCCACAGACCGGGACGCGCGCGAAATCGTTCAGCAGCGGAAAGACGGCCGTCCAGACCGCGCCGCCGACATTCTCGAAATAGATGTCGATGCCTCCGGGGCAGGCGGCCGCGAGCTTCTCGGGGAAGTCGGGCGCCTTGTGGTCCACGGCGGCGTCGAAGCCGAATTCCTCGATCAGGGCGCGGCATTTCGCCGGGCCGCCCGCGATGCCGACCGTGCGGCAGCCCCTGATCCGCGCGATCTGGCCGACCGTCGCGCCCACGGGACCCGTCGCCGCCGCGACGGCGAGCGTCTCGCCCGGCTTCGGCTGGCCGATATTGTGGAGGCCCGTATAGGCGGTCATGCCCGGCATGCCGAGCACGCCGAGGGCGGTCTGCACGGGCGCGGCGGCGGGGTCGAGCTTGCGCAGGGTCTTCTCGCCGAGGACGGCATATTCCTGCCAGCCGCCATGGCCGAGCACGATGTCGCCGGGGCGGAAGAGATCGCTCCGCGAGGAGACGACCTCGCCGACCGTGCCGCCTTCCATCACCTCGCCGATCCCGACCGGGGCGGCGTAGGATTTCGCCGCGTTCATCCGCCCGCGCATATAGGGGTCGAGCGAGAGCCAGAGCGTTTTCGTCAGCACCTCGCCGGGGCCCGGGGAGGGGCAGGGCGCCGCCTCGATCCTGAAATTGTCGAGGGTCGGTTTGCCCTCCGGCCGACTCGCCAGCAGGATGCGGCGGTTCTGGACATCGCTCATGCGGCTCTCCTCGTCATGGCGCGATTCCTATACGCCTTGCGGGCCGCGGCGTATCCGCCCTTCCGCTCGGTTGACGCGGGAAGGAAAGCGCTGCCAGAAGCGCGAAACTTTCGGGAGGTGCCAGTGTTCCGCTCGCTCGGTCTCGTCACGCTGCTCGGCCTCGCGATGGCCTTGGCCCCGGCCGCCAGGGCCCAGGCGCCGACGCGCGTCACCGTCGTCACCTCCTTCTCCAAGGAAGTGACCGATCCGATCAGGAAGGCTTTCGAGAGGGCCCATCCCGCCTTCACCCTGGAGGTGCAGAACCGGAACACGAATGCCGGGGTGAAATATCTCCAGGAGACCCGCGCCAACAACCAGGTCGACCTCTTCTGGGCCTCGGCTCCCGATGCCTTCGGCGTCCTGAAGGCCGACAAGCTGCTCGAGAAATACACGCCCAAGGCGGAAGGCATCCCGAAGAATGTGGGCGCCTTCCCGATCAACGACCCGGACGGCTATTATTCGGGCTTCGCGGCCTCGGGCTACGGCATCATGTGGAACACGCGCTATGCCCGCGCCCACAAGCTGCCCGACCCCAAGGAATGGGAGGATCTGGAGAAGCCCGTCTATTACGACCACGTCTCGATCGCCGCGCCCTCGCGCTCGGGCACGACCCATCTCACCCTCGAAACCATCCTCCAGGGCGAGGGCTGGGAGAAGGGCTGGCGCACCCTCAAGGCCATGGCCGGCAATTTCCACGGCGTCACCGAGCGCTCCTTCGGGGTGCCCGAGCAGGTCAATTCCGGGCAGGTCGGCCTCGGCATCGTGATCGATTTCTTCGCCTTCTCGGCCGAGGCCAGCGGCTACCCGGTGAAGTTCGTCTATCCCTCGGTGACGACCATCGTGCCAGCCAATATCGCCCTCGTCGCCAACGCGCCGAACCGGGCCGGAGGGCAGGCTTTCATCGATTTCCTCCTCTCGCCCGAGGGGCAGGAAGTGCTGCTGGAGCCCTCGATCCGGCGCCTGCCGGTCAATCCCGCGACCTATGCCAAGGCGCCGGCCGGCTATCCCAATCCCTTCAAGGACACCTCGCTCGGCGCCAAGGTGAAGTTCGACGTCGCGGTCTCCGACAAGCGCACCGACGTCGTCGATACCCTGTTCGACCAGCTCGTCACCTTCCAGCTCGAGCCCCTGAAGGCCGCGACCAGGGCGATCCACGAGGCCGAGGCGGGGCTCGCGAAGAAGGACGACCCGAAGGCAAGGGCGCTGGTCGCCGAGGCGCGCGACCTGATCGCCGCGATGCCCATCACCGCCGAGGAGGCCGTCTCTCCCGAAATCGCGGGCGCCTTCAAGGGCGGCAAGCAGAAGACCGCCCGGCAGGCGGAGCTGGAACGCGCCTGGGCGGCCTTCGCGGCCGAGAAATACGCCGCCGCCAAGGCCAAGGCCGAGGAGGCCGGGAAGCTCGTGAAGTAAGGGGCGCGCCTGGATGGCGGCGATCGCCCTTCGGCGCGTGAGGCAGGCGGCGGCCACGCCCGGCCAGGTCGCGGCCGCGCTCGCCATCGCCGCCTTCCTGCTTCTGTTCCTCGTCCTGCCGGTCGCGACGGTGGCCTATGTCGCCTTCACCGAGCGCGGGACGGGCGCCTTCACGCTGGTCAATTTCCTCGATTTCGCGCGGACCGAGCTGTTCGTGCGCTCCTTCCTCAACTCGCTCTACGTCGCGACGATGGCGGTGGTCCTCGCCTCGCTCTTTGCGGTGCCGCTCGCCACCCTGACGAGCCGCTACGAATTCCCCGGGGCAGGGCTCGTCCGGCTGCTCGGCTTCCTGCCCCTCGTCATGCCGCCCTTCGTCGGCGCGGTGGCGATGCAGATGATCTTCGGCCGCAGCGGCACGATCAACCTGCTGCTGGAGGATCATTTCGACATCAACATTCCCTTCATGGAGGGGCTGAACGGCGTCGTCCTCGTCCAGGCGGTGCATTATTTCCCCTTCATCCTGGTCAACCTCTCGACCTCGCTCGCCAATATCGACAGGTCGATGGAAGAGGCGGCGCAGAACCTGGGCTCCTCGGGGCTGCGGCTCTTCCGGCGCATCGTGCTGCCGCTCGCCATGCCCGGCTATCTCGCCGGCGCGGCGCTCGTCTTCGTGAAGGTGTTCGACGACCTCGCGACGCCCCTCCTCCTCAACGTCAAGGACATGCTGGCACCCCAGGCCTATCTGCGCGTGACCTCGATCGGCATCGCCGATCCGATGGGCTACGTGATCGCGCTCGTGCTGATCCTCGTTTCGGTGGCCGCCATGGCGGTGCCGTCCTTCCTGACGCGCGGGCGAGACTACGCCACCACGCAGCGCGGGGGAGGGGGCCTGACCCGGGCGCGGCTCGGGCCGGCGGGCCTTGCGATCGCCTATCCTCTCGTCGGGCTGATCCTGGCGCTCGTCCTCGCGCCGCATCTGGGCCTGGCCCTCCTGTCCTTTGCGACGGTCTGGTCCTATTCGCCGCTGCCCGACGCCTTCACCCTCGCCCATTACGCGCGGGTCTTCGGCGAAAGCTCCCTCTACATCCAGAACACGCTGCTCTATGCGACCCTCGCCGGCGGGATCGACGTCGTGATCGGCACGGCCATCGCCTATCTCGTGCTGCGCACGCGGCTGCCCGGCCGGCGCTGGCTCGATCTCGGCGCGAGCGCGGCGCTCGCCGTGCCGGGCGTCGTGCTCGGCATCGGCTATCTGCGCTGCTTCTACGGCGTCACGCTCCCCGGCGGGCGGCCGCTCGCGAGCCTGTGGATCATGATCGTGATCGCGCTCGCCGTCCGGCGCCTCCCCTACGCGCTGCGCGCCTGCCACGCGGCGCTGATGCAGGTCTCCGCCTCGCTCGAGGAGGCCGCCGAGAATCTCGGCGCCACCAAGGCGCGCACGGTCCGGCGCGTCGTCGTGCCGCTGATGGCGGGCGGAATCCTCGCGGGCTTCGTGACCAGCTTCGCAACGGCCGCCGTCGAGCTGTCGGCGACGCTCATGCTCGTCCAGTCGAACTCCGACGCGCCCATCGCCTATGGCCTCTACGTCTTCATGCAGTCGGCGGCGGGGCGGGGGCCGGGCGCGGCGCTCGGCGTCATTACCGTGCTCCTGGTCGCGGCCTGCACCGTCGCCTCGCATGCGGTGATCCGCCACGGGGAACGCCTGAGGGGCAAGGAGAGCTGACGCGGATGACACAGGTTCCGGCCCGCTCTCCGGCCGAGCTTCGGATCGAGGGCGTCGATCTCTCCTATGGGGACAACCACGTCCTGAAAAACGTGAGCCTCGCCGTCGAGCCCGGCGAACTTTTCGCCTTCCTCGGCCCCTCGGGCTGCGGAAAGACGACGCTGCTGCGGCTGATCGCCGGGTTCAATCAGGCCGATCGCGGGCGGGTGCTGGTGGACGGCGCCGACATATCCGGGCTGCCGCCCTGGCGGCGCGATGTCGGGCTCGTCTTCCAGTCCTATGCGCTTTGGCCGCATATGACGGTGGCGCAGAACGTCGCCTTCGGCCTGGAGGAGCGGCGCCTGCCGCGCGCCGAGGTGGCGCGCCGGACCGAGGCGGCGCTGGCGCTGGTGGGGCTCGGGACATTCGCCTCCCGGCGCCCCTCGCAGCTCTCGGGGGGCCAGCAGCAGCGCGTGGCGCTCGCGCGCACGCTCGCCGTCGAGCCGAAGCTGCTCCTCCTCGACGAGCCGCTTTCCAATCTCGACGCGCAGCTTCGCGTGCAGGTGCGGCGCGAATTGCGCGAGATGCAGCAGCGGCTCGGCCTCACCACCATCTTCGTGACGCACGACCAGGAGGAGGCGAACACGATTTGCGACCGCATCGCGGTCATGCGCGACGGCATCGTGCAGCAGGTCGGAACGCCGGTGGAGCTTTATGAGAGGCCGTCCAATCTCTTCGTCGCCCGTTTCCTCGGCTCGCTGAACGCGCTGTCCGGTCCCCTCCCGGAAGGGCTGATGGCGCCCAAGGCGGGACTGACGCCGGTCTTCCGGCCGCAGGATGCGGTAATGGGCGGTGGCGAGGGTCTCGTGGGTCTGACCGGCCGGGTGAAGACCCGCGAATTCCTCGGCGCGACGATCCGCTATGCGCTTGCGGCCCCGCAGGGCGAGATCATGGTCGACACGCCGTTCCGCGCGGGAGCCCGCCTCGAGGAGACGGGCGCCGAGCTGACGATCGGGGTGCCGCCGGCCGCCTTCCGCTGGCTCGCAGACTGAGCCCCGGCGGGGCTCAGCCCACCTTCTCCCGCGCCAAGAGGTCGCGTTTTCGCGCGACGCCCCAACGATAGCCCGAGAGGGAGCCGTCGGTGCGCACCACCCGATGGCAGGGAATGGCGACCGCGATGGCGTTGGCGGCGCAAGCGCCGGCCACGGCCCTGACGGCTTTCGGCTCCCCGATCCGCCGCGCCACCTCGGCGTAGGTCGCGGTCTCCCCGGCCGGGATGTCGCGCAAGGCCTGCCAGACGCGCTGCTGGAAGGCCGTGCCGCGGATGTCGAGGGGCAGGCCGAGGCCGAGTCCCGGATCCTCGACGAAGCCGACCACCTCGGCCACGACGCGCTCGAAAGCCTCGTCGCCCCCGACGAGATCGGCTTTCGGGAAGCGGTCCTGGAGGTCGCGCAGCAGCATCTCGGGATCGTCCCCGAGGCTGATTGCGCAGATCCCCCTGGCGCTCCTCGCAACGAGGATCGCCCCAAGCGAGCATTGCCCGAGCGCGAAGAGGATGCGCGCCTGCGCGCCGCCCTCCCGGTAATCGGTCGGCGTCATGCCGAGCATGGCGTTCGAGGCTTCGTAGAAGCGGCTCGAGGCGTTGAAGCCGGCCTCATAGATCGCCGAGGTGACGCTGCCGGCCCGCGCCAATCCCTCCCGCACCCGGTGCGCTCGCTCGGCGACCGCATAGGCGCGGGGCGTGAGACCCGTCGCCGCCTTGAACAGGCGGTGGAAATGCGAGGGGCTGAGTCCCGCCTGCGCCGCGAGATCTTCCAGGGACGGCATGTCCCCGGCCGTCTCGATCGCCCGGCAGGCTTCCGCCACCAGCCGCGTCTCGCGCCCCTGTTCGTCCGGGCGGCAGCGCTTGCAGGGGCGGAACCCCGCCGCCCGCGCCTCCTCGCCGTC
Organism: Enterovirga sp.; assembly: GCF_035325185.1. Lineage (GTDB taxonomy): Bacteria > Pseudomonadota > Alphaproteobacteria > Rhizobiales > Beijerinckiaceae > Enterovirga. The sequence goes on from NZ_DAOLAJ010000043.1 coordinate 7,702, forward strand.
GGCAAAGAAGGCGACGTTTTCCGGGCGCGGCCGGCGGGCGCCGCAGGAGGGGCGGCAATAGACGCCCGTCGTCCTCACAGCGTAGACGAAAAGCCCGTCCTGCCGGCGGTCGCGCCTCCGCAAGGCCGTCCAGCGCGGATCTTCGGTGATCGAGGCTGCCGCCATCATCGCGTTCATATCCCGTCCTCCATGATGTCGGACGGGATAGGGCGCGGCTCAAGAGCCTGCACTCCGCTCCTTGCCCTGGAATTCCGTCTTGTAGGGATAGCGGCAGAGGTCGGCGATCAGGCAGCGCCAGCACTCGGGGGCACGCGCCTTGCAGATATAGCGTCCGTGCAGGATCAGCCAATGATGGGCGTGGAGCAGATATCGCTTTGGGATGCGCCTCTCGAGGCCGCGCTGGATGTCCTCGGGCGTCTTGCCGATGACGATGGGAATGCGGTTCGAGACCCGGAAGACGTGGGTGTCGACCGCGATGGTCGGCTCGCCGAAGGCGATGTTCATGACGACCGAGGCGGTCTTGCGGCCGACCCCGGGCAGAGATTCCAGCACCGCGCGGGAGGGGGGAACCACCCCGCCATGCTCCTCGGCGAGGATGCGCGAGAGCGCGACCACGTTCTTCGCCTTGTTGCGGTAGAGGCCGATCGTGCGGATGTGCTCGGCGACCTTCTCCTCGCCGAGCGCGACCATGGCGGCGGGGGTGGAGGCCTCCTTGAACAGCCTGCGCGTGGCGATGTTCACGCCCTTGTCCGTCGCCTGGGCGGAGAGGACGACGGCGACGAGCAGCGTATAGGGATCGGCATGTTCCAGCTCGCCCTCGGGATGGGGATTCGCCTCCTCGAAGCGGCGCATGATCTCGGCGAGCGTCGCGTCGTCGACGGGCCCGGGTGGGCGGCCCCGCGGCGCGGCCGCGTCCGTGGGGGTCTGTCGCGGCTTCCTGGCGGGCATGAACGCGTTATATTGAGGCGATGAGCATCGGCAAGGCCATGCAGGACGGTCCGGGCGCGGGAAGCGATCCCGGCGCGGGAAGCGATCCCGCGAGCCGTACGCTGTTCTCGGCCGTCATCACGCCCCACCGCTCGCTCCCCCCGGAAGCCTTCCGGGTCATGATGGCGCTTCTGTGCTGCGTGGCGGCGCTGATGGGGATCCGCTTCGTCGTCTTCGGCTTCTGGCCGGTGGCGGGCTTCATCGGGCTCGATGTCCTGGGGCTCTATATCGCCTTCAGGATCAGCTACAGCCGGGGCCGGGCCTTCGAGGAGATCAGGCTCACGCCCGTCGAGCTGATGCTGCGGCGTGTCGGGCATCGGGGCGATGCGCGCGAATGGCACTTCAATCCCCTCTGGACGCGCCTCGTGCGGGAGACGCACGAGGAGTTCGGGCTCCAGCGGCTGACCCTCGTCTCGCGCGGCCAGCAGATCGTGATCGCAGGGGAGCTCTCGCCGGAGGAGCGCGCCCATTTCGCCGACGAGTTCGGCGCCGCGCTCAACCGGGCGAAAAGCGGCATCGGCTTCTGAGCGGCCGTCAGGCCGAGGCGCGGGTTCGCGAGCGCAGCCGGAAGGCGAGCCCGACCAGCATCGCTCCGAAGACGATGGCGTAAGCCCCGATCCAGATCGCCATGACCACCGCCCCGCCGATCGGGAAGATCGCGAGGAGCAGGCCGAAGATCACCGAGGCCGCCCCCGCGAGGACGAGGAGCCAGCGTCCGTGATCCAGGTGGAGCTGGAAGGCGGCGGCGATCATGAAGAGGCCGGAAACGATCGACCAGGCCGCGGTCAGATAGACGAAGACGATGATGGCAAGGCCCGGCATGGCCACCATTGCGGCCGCGCCGAGAATGTCGACGGCGCCTTCGAGAATGAGAAGGCCCCAGCGCTCGCCCTGGCGCGCCGCGCGCATGCCGGCCGCGATCGCCAGCGCGCCGTCGACCAGAAGATAGGCCGCGAAGAGCAGGACGAGGCTGACCAGGGTCACGCCCGGAAGCATCAATGCGAGGAATCCGAACAGGATGCCGAAGGCGCCCCGCAGCGCCACCACCCACCAGTTCCGGGCCAGGGCCGCGTTGAGCGCGTCCCGTCGCGCCAGCTTGGGATCGAGGGGAAGGGTCGGTGACGTCATGGGGTGGCTCCCGGGCTCGATTGCCCGGATGAAGTCCCGGGGCCGGGCCAGGGTTCCGCCCGGCCCGGCCAGGGATCCCTCAGAGCCAGTTCCGCTGTTCCTGGTCGGTGGGGGCCCGGCCATGCGGCGTCAGGCCGTCGACCACCTGCGGGAGGGCCCGGGAGAGCTGCGCGAGCAATTCGCTCCGATCCAGCCCGAACTGGCGGGCGAGCTGGTCGACGGCGCCGGCGCCCAGCGCCTGTTCCAGTTCGCCCGGCGAGGGCTCGCGATTGGGGCCGTGGCCGATCCACGAATCGATCAGTCCGCCCTGGCCGTTCTGGTCGAAATGACGCTGGAGATCCTCGAAGCCTCCGCCGAGAAGGCTTTGAGCGCCCGCCTGCTGCGCCCCGCCGGGACCGTCGAGCATCGAGCCGACCTCGTCCAGGAAGCCCCCGCCGCCGCCCCGCGGCCGCTCGTACGGCGCTCCTGCGCCCTCGGGGGGCTCGCCATAGGCATCCTCGCCCTCATCCGCCTGTCCGTAGGCGCCGCCCCCCGCTTCGGCCGGCTTGCGGCCGCCGGAGAGCATGTCGTGCAGGACGCTGCCGAAGCCGCCCGCGCCGCTCGACAGGTGCTTGTTGGCGAGGATCGCGAGAACCGCGAGCACGAGGGGCGAATAGCTGCCGCCGAGAAGGCTGCCGAGGCCGCCGCCGCGGCTCGGATCGGCGCCCGAGGGGGCGGGGGCCGGAGCAGGGGCCGGAACCCGCCCTGCGGGCTCGGCACCGCCCTGGGCGCCGCCGAGGATCTGGCCGAGAAGGCCGCCGAGATCGCCAAGGCCGCCCTGGCCGGCAGCCGGGGGGCGTCCCGCAGGCGCGGCCCCGCCCTGGGCTCCGCCGAGAATCTGTCCGAGAAGATCGCCGAGGCCGCCGGCTCCTCCCTGCGGCGCTCCGCCGCGGGCGCCGCCGAGGATCTGGCCGAGGATGTCGCCCGCGCCGCCGCCCTGCTGCGGGGCGGGCTGCCGGGCCTGGCCTCCGCCGGCCATGTTCCCGATCACCTGTCCGAGAACCTGATCCAGAAGTCCCATCTCTTCCTCCCCGGCGACGAGCGACGAAATGACAGATAACGGGCCGGAGGGCGTTCGGTTGCCATCGAATGGCCCATGATTCGCGCTTGAGCCTGTGTGCGGCGCGAAACGGCGCAGTAACCACCTTCGGTGATCTAGGAAAGGTTCGCCCGCCATCCGAGTCCGGCTCCCCGCCCGCGGAGCCGTGTGGAAGGCGGGCACCATGGAGATTGGCATGGAAAGGTTCACCCGCAGAGGTTTCGGCGCGACCATCGCGGCGGGAGCGCTCGCGGCCGCGCTGCCGGCGCGCGCGGAGGTCGAGATCCCGATCGACTGGGCTGAGTATTTCGGGCCCGAGATCGAGGATAACGGCAAGCCCTTCAAGCTCGCCAACCAGGACAAGCTCGACCGCGTCTGGCGGCGCCAGCTCGTGGAATACAGGTCGGACGAGCCGGCCGGCACGGTGGTGATCGATACGCAGAACCACTTCCTCTACGTGCTCTTCGAGAACCAGACCGCCATCCGCTACGGGGTCGGCGTCGGGCGCGAGGGCTTCAAGTGGTATGGCCGCGCCAGCATCGACCGGCGCACCGTGTGGCCCGGCTGGACGCCGCCGCCGGAAATGCTCAAGCGCAAGCCGGAACTGCCGAAGCACATGGTCGGCGGCGCCGACAACCCGATGGGCTCGCGCGCGCTCTATCTCTACCGCGACGGGGCCGATACGGGCTTTCGCATCCACGGCACCAACGAGCCCTGGTCGATCGGCCTCGACGGCTCCTCGGGCTGCATCCGGCTCCTGAACGAGGACGTCATCGACCTCTACCAGCGCTGCCCGATCGGGACCAAGGTCCTCGTCCTGAAACATCTCGGATCGCGCGACGCGGCCTGACGAGCGAGGCGCCGCAAGGCGGCGCGCGGGGGCAAGGATGAACGAGAACGAATGCCCGCCCCGGCGGGCGGGATGGCGGGCCGGCGCGCTGGCGCTGGCGCTGGCGCTTTCGGCTTGCAGCACGGCGCCGGAGAAGCCCAAGGTGAAAGCCTATGCGGGCGGCCCCGACAGGTCGATCGCGGTGGCGGAGGATGTCGCGGCGGGCACGGTCCAGGACTTCGCCCTGAATGTCGGGCCGCGGACCTTCTTCCGCGAGAACTCGGCCGATCTCGATTCGGTCGCCAAGGTGACGCTGGACAAGCAGGCGGCCTGGCTTGTGCGCCATCCGAGCTGGTCCGTGAGGATCGAGGGCTTCGCCGACGATCCCGGCTCGCCCGAGGCCAATGTCGAATTGTCGACGCGGCGGGCCGAGGCCGTGCGGGCCTTCCTCGCCACGCCCCGCCTCCCGCCCGCGCGCATGTCGGCCCGGGGCCATGGCCGCACCCCCCTCGTCCGCGATTGCCCGGACCCCTCCCGCAAGGTGCAGAACCGGCGGGTCGTCACCGAGCTTCACGGCGGCGAGCAGTCCTGATCCGACATCCGGGAGCGGGAGGCGGAATGGACAGGCTCAGGTGTCGAGCACGCCGCGGATCCTGGCGCCGAGCTGCTCGATGTCGAAAGGTTTCGGCAGGACGGCGAGGCCGCTCTCCGCCGTTCCCTCGCGCCAGATCGCCTCGCGCGCGTAGCCGGTCGTGAACAGGACCTTGAGGTCCGGCAGGAGGGCGCTCGCCTGCTCGGCGAGTTCGCGCCCGCTCATTTCCGGCATCACCATGTCGGTGAAGAGGAGGGTGACATCCTGGCCGGCTGCGATGGCGGCGAGCGCCTCGCGCCCGTCCGCGGCGGGGATGACGGTATAGCCCAGCTCGCGCAGGGCTTCGACCGAATAGGTCCGCACCCGCTCCTCGTCCTCCACCACCATCACGATTTCCGTGGAAGCCCCGCGGGGCGCCGCCTCCCTCGGGCGGGCCGCGGTGCCCGGATCGGGCTCGTCGGCGGCGCGCGGCAGGTAGAACATCACCGTCGTGCCGATATCGGGCGTCGAGAAAATCTTGATATGGCCGCCGGACTGGCGGGCGAAGCCGAAGACCTGGCTCAGGCCGAGGCCGGTGCCCTTGCCGATGGGCTTGGTGGTGAAGAAGGGATCGACCGCCTTCGCCAGCACCTCCGGCGTCATGCCGATGCCGGTATCGGTGACGGCGATCAGCACATATTGCCCCGGCGCGATCTCGTATTCGCGGGCATAGTCGTCATCGACCAGGGCGTTGCCGGTCTCGATGGTCAGCGAGCCGCCGCCCGGCATGGCGTCGCGCGCATTGACCGCGAGATTGAGGATCGCGTTCTCGAGCTGGCTCGGATCGGCCGTAGCCCGCCAGAGGCCGTCGGCCAGGATGGTCTCGATGCCGACGGGCTCGCCCAGCGTGCGCCGCAGAAGGTCGGCCATGCCCGCGATGAGCCGGTTGGCGTCGACCGGCTCGGGATCGAGGGGCTGGCGGCGGGAGAAGGCGAGCAGGCGCTGCGTCAGCGCCGCGGCCCGGGTCGCCCCGTCCATCGCGGCGGCGACATAGCGGCCGATATCGGTATTCCCCCGCGCCAGGCGCCGCTCGAGGAGGTCGAGGCTGCCGATGACGACCGCCAGCATGTTGTTGAAGTCATGGGCGATGCCGCCGGTGAGCTGGCCGACCGCCTCCATCTTCTGCGCCTGGTGGAGACGGTCTTCCAGGGCGCGCTGCTCGGTGATGTCGCGGGCCGCGGCATAGATCCGGTCCTCGACGGCGATCGCCGTCCAGGCGAGGCGGCGATAGCCGCCCTCCTGGGTCAGGAGGCGGCTCTCGAAGGCGAGCGTCGTCTCGCCGGCTTCGAGCCGGGCGATCTCGCGGCGCGTCGGATCGAGATCGTCGGGATGGTGCAGCCAGTCGAAGGTCCGGCCGACGATCTCGTCCACCTCCCAGCCCAGGACGCGCGTCCAGGCCGGGTTGACGTTGAGCCAGATGCCTTCGAGCGTCGCGACGCCGAGGAGATCGCGGCTGACCTGCCAGATGCGGTCCCTTTCGCGCGTGTGCTCGGTGAAGCGCGCCTCGCTCTCGCGCAGCCGCCGGTCGGCGAGGGCGCGGCCGGTCGTCTCCTCGATCATGCACAGGACGGCGCAGATACGGCCATCCTCCTCCGGCACCGCCGAGCAGGCGATGTCGAAACAGGCCGTCTCGGGGTAGCCTCCCACGCGCAAGGGCCGGTCTCGCGCGACCGCGGCCTGGCCGGTCTCGCGCACGGCGCGCAGAAGCGGGCGCAGATCCTCCCACAGCCCCGCCCAATGCCCGGCCGCAGGGCGGCCGAAAGCGGCGGGGTGCTCGCGGCCGATCGTCGGCGCGAAGGCGTCGTTGTAGAGGGCGACGAAATCGGGGCCCGCGAACAGGACGATCGGCATCGGCGCCGCCAGGACCAGATCGAGGGCACCTCTCAGGGCCGCCGGCCACGTGCTCCGCGGACCGAGGGGGAAGGCGCCCGCATCGGGCGCGCGCAGGAGATCCCGGACAGGGGGGCTGTCGCTCGGATCGGCATCGGCGCGCGTCAACAGATGATCCAGCCTCTCGACGTCGGATCGGTCAGTAACGGATCGCGCGGAGAAATAAAGACGGCTGCCCCCATCGGAGCGGGCCTTGCCGCTTTCGTTCGACGAGCCCGGCCGTCTCGACGACGCCCGCTTCGATGGCAGGGCTATCGCCTATGGCGGTTTCCGCCGCACCAACCCCCCCCCCGCTTGCGGCGGGGAGGGCCGAGTCGCGCCGAAGGCGCGAACCGGGGTGGGGGCGTCGATGCGAATGCCCCGCCTGTCGGTAGGCGGAGCCGCCCCCCACCCGGCTCGGCTTTGGCCGAGTCCACCCTCCCCAAGCGGGGGGAGGGTTGGTGCGCGGACCGTCGACGCCATATGCGATAGCCCTGGCTCCGAGGGGGGGAGACGGCTCGAAGCAGACGCCGGCGAGCCGGACCGACGACGGGGGCTATGGCCGAAGCAAGATGGCCGGCCCCCGGTCTGTCTTTCGCTTCGGCGTGATCTTTCCGGGAAGCGGGAACCGTCTTTCTAGCGGCGGCAGTGGCCCCAATAGAGGAACTGGCCCGTATAGCGGTTCCGGCAATAGACGCGCGGGCGCGAATAATAGACGGGCCGGGAGCGGGCGCAGTGGCCCCAGTGCAGGAAGCGGCCCGTATAGCGGTTGTAGCAGAACACGCGCACGTCCTGGAGAAGCGGATTCTCGCCGGCGCCCGTTCCGAGGCCGCCGCCCGCCGGGCCGGGAACGGCCATGGCGCCGGTGGTGGCGGCACCCAGGGCCGCGGCGGCGGCCAGCATGATGACGAAGTGCTTCATTGATCCTCTCCCGCCGATTCCGCTCCCGGCATCCCGTCGAGCGGCGAGGCCGCGAAGGGCCGTGCGCCGGGATTGCGAATTGCGTATCGCGGAGGATGCATATGCCGTGTTGCAGCTTGATTGCGGCAGCGCTTCCTTGTCCCTACGGAAGGTTTCGGCCCGATCCTCGAAGAGGTCCTGTTGTTGCTCCCTGCGCCGCGCCCCCCTCGTCTCGTCGGTTGCACGCCTGAAGGCGATTCGCAGGCCGACGCGCTGGGGGCCTGCGCGGCCCGCTGGCATGCCTATCTCGCCTCCGAGGTCGATATGCGGATCGATCCCTGCGACGACATGCTGGTCGATACGCCGGACGGGAGGGAGCATTACCGCCTCGTCGGACTGAAGGCGCTCGAGCTTCTGGCCGATGCCATGCTCCTTTCGGGGCGGACGAGGCCGGGCCGCATCCTCGACCTGCCCTGCGGCGGCGGGCGCGTCACGCGACATCTCGTCCGGTTCTTCCCGGAGGCCGAGATCTCGGTCGCCGATGTGGACGAGGGGAAGGTGGAGGCGGTGACGCGGCAATTCGGCGTCCGGCCCGTCGCGGCGAGCGCGGATTTCACCGCTCCCCTGGGCGAGACCTTCGACCTGGTCTTCGTGGGCTCGCTGGTGACCCATTTCGACGAGGCGCTGTATGTGCGCGCCCTCGACGTCCTGCTCGGCGCGCTGGCGCCGGGCGGGGTGCTGGTGCTGACGACCACGGGACGGAGCTGGGCCGCGGAGGCGCAGGGGCGCGATGTCGAGGCCGGCCTGCGGGCGCGCGCCTGGTGGAGCCCGGCCGCGACCTGGCTCAGCCGGGGGCGCTACCGCGCCAGCGGGCCCCGCTCGGCGATCGAGGGACGCTATGCGCGGCGCGGCTTCGGCTATGTCCAGGTAAACAGTTGGACCCGGCTGTACGGGCGCAGCTACGGCTCGAGCTGGGCCTCGCCGTCCTGGCTGATGCGGCAGGTGGAGCACCGCCCCGACATCCGCATCCTCGGCTTCAAGGAGAGAGGCTTCGACCACCTCCTCGACGCGTTGATGCTCCAGCGCCTCGCGTGAGCGTGCCGGGATGAATCCGCCCGGGAACGGGAAGGCGGAAACAAAACGGCCGCCCGAGGGCGGCCGTCGAGGAGAGGAGAAGGAGGGCGGCGAGGGGCCGCCCGGCCAAGTCCTACCAGCTGGAGAACTTGTAGTTGACGCCGAAGCGGGCGATCACGCCCTTGTTGTCGGTCGAGCCCGCGACGTTGACCGCGCCGAACTGCTGCGCCGGGGAGATCAGGAACATCTTGTAGTCGGTCGAGCTGCGGGTCTTGCCGAGGTCGTAGTACAGCGCCTCGCCCTTCACCGACCAGTTGGCGTCGAGCATGTATTCCAGGCCGCCGCCGACCGTGTAGCCGGTCTCGGTCTTGGAGCGGCTGAACGCGGTTCCGTAGGGCACGACGTTCGAGCCGGCTCCGGCGAAAGCGAGGTTGAGGCTCTGGGTCGTCTGCTTCTCGCCATAGGCGAGACCGCCCGTCACATAGACGAGCAGGTTGTCGAACACCGTATAGCCGAGACGGCCCCGGACCGTCCCGATATAGTTGAAGCGCTGGCTGGAAGTGGCCGAGCCCAGGACCGGGTTGTTCGGGTAGCCGGTGACGGGGACGTTGATCGGCGTCGTCTCGCTCGAGCGCGACGATGCCTGGAGATCCGTCTCAAGACCGGCGACGATCGAGCCGAACTGCCAATTGTAGCCGATCTGGCCACCGCCGAGGATCGCGGACAGGTCCGATCCCCGGTTGCTCGAGGCGACCGCCGACGACGCTACGAGAGAGGCCGCGCCGCCGACGCTGGTGTTGACGTAGCTCTGAGAGCCGGCCGTGGTGGTGCGGTTGCTCCCGACATAGCCGACATTCGCGCCGACATAGAGGCCGGACCAGGTGAAGACCGGCACCGCCACGAGCGGCGCAGGGCCGGCCGAAAGATCGGCGGCCGAGGCGGAGCCCGCCATCAGCGCCCCCGCGGCGACCCCCAGGAGGAATTTTTTCGTCATTGCTAAGCCCCATCTTTGCCTGATTCTTAAGTGACCTCAAGCTGGCTGGACTTGCAAGCCGAATGAGGAGCCGGCCCTCATCCTGCAAGCCGACGTAGCAGATCGGCAACAGGTCAGAGGGGCCTCGCGGCAGTTCACGCAAGTTCTCGCATCCGCGGGATCGCCGCGCCGGCCCTGCCATTACAATCGCCCGGAAGGTTCCCCGCCGCCATGCACGGCTGTGATCACAGCGCGATGGGGTGAAGCTCTCTCCTTTGTCATTTCCGGCGGCCCGAAGAGAATCCGGAGCCGCATGCGAGCCCTCTGGATCCCCTTCCCACGCCTGCGGAGCGCCCGGGGATGACAGGGGGCGCCCCATCGCCCCTTGCCCGTCATCCTCAGCTCCGCTTCCGGCCCTTCCATTTCGGCTTCTGCCCGGCCGCGCCTGCGGTGGAATAGGCGGGCGGCCGCGCGGGCAGGGGCCCCGCATGGGCCGGCAACTCGTGCACGTGGGGACCCATCTCGTCGAGGGTGGGCTTGCGGGCGCGGCTGTCGCGGCCGGGCTTCGGCAGGCCGGGGCCGGCCGGAACCGCGCGCCCGGCGCCGCGGCCTTCCCCGTCCTTGGGGTCGATGCCGAGTTGCAGCTCGGTCATCTGGAGGCGCTTCAGCTCGTCGCGCAGGCGCGCGGCTTCCTCGAAATCGAGATCGGCCGCCGCCGCCCGCATGCGCTTCTCGAGATCGGCCATGACCGCCTTGAGATTGTGGCCGATCGTGACCGCCTGGTCGGCGAGCCCGGTCTCGACGCGGACATGGTCGCGCTCGGCGACGCTCTCCAGGATGTCGGCGATGCCGCGCTTGATCGAGGCCGGCGTGATCCCGTGCTCCGTGTTGTAGGCGAGCTGCTTCTCGCGCCGCCGCTCGGTCTCGGCGATGGCGCGGCCCATGGAGCCGGTGACCGTGTCGCCGTAGAGGATCACCTTGCCCTCGACGTTGCGGGCGGCCCGGCCGATCGTCTGGATCAGCGAGGTCTCCGAGCGCAGGAAGCCTTCCTTGTCCGCATCGAGGATGGCGACGAGCGCGCATTCGGGGATGTCCAGCCCCTCGCGCAGGAGGTTGATGCCGACCAGCACGTCGAAGACCCCGAGCCGCAGGTCGCGGATGATCTCGATGCGCTCGATCGTGTCGATGTCGCTGTGCATGTAGCGCACCCGCACCTTGTTCTCGTGCAGGTATTCGGTGAGGTCCTCGGCCATGCGCTTGGTGAGGACGGTGACGAGCGAGCGGTAGCCGCGCCGCGCGGTCTCGCGGATCTCGCCCAGCACGTCGTCGACCTGCGATCGCGCCGGCCGCACCTCGACCGGCGGGTCGATCAGCCCGGTCGGGCGGATCACCTGCTCGACGAAGACGCCCTGCGCCCGCTCCATCTCCCAGGGGCCGGGCGTCGCCGAGACGTGGACGGTCTGCGGGCGCATGGCCTCCCATTCCTCGAAGCGGAGCGGGCGGTTGTCCATGCAGGAGGGCAGGCGGAAGCCGTATTCGGCCAGCGTCGCCTTGCGGCGGAAGTCGCCGCGAAACATCGCGCCGATCTGCGGAATGGTGACGTGGCTTTCGTCGGCGAAGATCAGCGCGTTGTCGGGCACGTATTCGAACAGCGTCGGCGGCGGCTCGCCGGGGCGGCGGCCGGTGAGATAGCGCGAATAGTTCTCGATGCCGGCGCAGGAGCCGGTCGCCTCGATCATTTCGAGGTCGAAGGTCGTGCGCTGCTCGAGGCGCTGCGCCTCGAGCAGGCGGCCCATCCGGTTCAGCTCGTCGAGCCTCTGCCGCAGTTCCTCGCGTATCATGCGCGACGCCTGCTGCAAGGTTGGCCGCGGGATGACGTAGTGGGAATTCGCGTAGATCTTCACGAATTTGAGGTCGGCGGTCTTGGTGCCGGTGAGCGGGTCGAACTCGGCGATCCCCTCCACCTCGTCGCCGAAGAGGGAGATGCGCCAGGCCCGGTCTTCCAGGTGGGCCGGGAAGATCTCGATCGTGTCGCCGCGCACGCGGAAGGTGCCGCGCGCGAAATCGCCCTGGACGCGCTTGTATTGCAGGGCGACGAGGTCGGCGATGAGCTGGCGCTGTTCGATGCGTTCGCCCAGCGTCACCGCGAAGGTCATGGCCGTGTAGGTCTCGACCGAGCCGATGCCGTAGATGCAGGAGACCGAGGCGACGATGATGACGTCGTCGCGCTCCAGCAGGGCGCGGGTCGCCGCGTGGCGCATGCGGTCGATCTGCTCGTTGATGGACGAATCCTTCTCGATATAGAGGTCGGTGCGCGGGACGTAGGCTTCGGGCTGGTAGTAGTCGTAGTAGGAGACGAAATATTCGACCGCGTTCTCGGGGAAGAACGACTTGAACTCGCCGTAGAGCTGGGCGGCGAGCGTCTTGTTCGGTGCGAGGATCAGCGCGGGCTTGCCCGTCTCGGCGATGACCTGGGCCATGGTGAAGGTCTTGCCCGAGCCGGTGACGCCGAGCAGCACCTGGTCACGCTCCAGCGCCCTCACGCCCGCGACCAGCTCGGCGATGGCGCTCGGCTGGTCGCCCGAGGGTTGGTAATCCGAGACGAGTTTGAACCGGATGCCGCCTTCGGATTTCTCGGGGCGCTCGGGCCGGTGCGGGGTCCAGAGCTTGCCGTGCTTGAACAGCGGATTGCCGCTCTCCAGCAGGGCCGAGAGGGCGGCGACGGTGGCCGATACGCCGGTCGAGGACGGGAGGGCGGTCTCGTCCCCGTCGGGCTCCCCGTCCGCGGCGCCCTCGCGGGCGTCCAGGACGAGGGTCTCGGCCAGAGCCGGATCGATCGCCGTGACCGGCCCCGCCGCGTAGCCCGCCTGCGGCGCCTCGCCGAAGCCGGGGGCCGGCGGCGGCTTCCTGCGCCGTGGCTTCTGCGGCGACAGATGGGCCGGCGAGGCTTCGCCGCGGCCGATGGCGGGATTGAGCAGGGTCGCGAGATGTTCGTCGAGCGGCTTCAGCTCGGGCTTGGTCGCCTTGGGCTGCGCGCGTGCGCGCGTCTTCTGGGCCGGATCGGCCGGAACCCTCGGAGCTTTGGCCATGCGCGAATATGGGGCGAGTCGTGCGGGGCGGGAAGGGTCACGCATCTGCGCGGGAATTGCCCTCCCCGCCGCAAGCGGGGGGAGGGGGAGCGGACGGTGCGCGTCATGGCGGTTCGGGCCGCCGGATTCCCGACACGTCGCAGGCGGCGAGGGCGGCGGCCACACTCCGCTGGCCGATCACCAGCTCCGGCGCGATCTCCGCCAGCGGCAGGAGGACGAAGCCGCGATCGTGCCAGTGGGGATGGGGAAGGGTCAGGCGTTCGTCCGAGAGCGCGACGCCCGCCATGTGCACGATGTCGATATCGATGACGCGCGGTCCCCAGCGCCGGGTCTCGGTCCGGCCGAGTTGCTTCTCGGTCGCCTTCGCGGCGTCGAGCAGCGCATGGGGCGCGAGCGACGTTCGGATGGCCGCGGCAGCGTTCAGGAACGGGCCCTGGTCGGTATCGCCCCAGGGCGGCGTCTCGTAGAGGCCGGAAACGGCCCCGACTGAAAGGCCCGGCAGGGCGCGCAGCGCGGTGAGGGCGGCCGAGAGGTTCGCGGCGCGGTCGCCGAGATTGCTCCCCAGCGAGAGCCAGGCGTCCCGCTCAGGCACGGGAGCGCGTCACCACGACCGCGACGCCATCGAGCAAGGCCGGAATGGGCGCTCCCGGCTTGTCCACCCGCACCGTGACCGCCGTAAGCCGGGGGAAGGCGTCGAGGGCGTCGCGCGCGATCGCCTCGGCCAGGGCCTCGATCAGGAAGAAGCGCCGCGATCCGGCGATGGCGGCGGCGCGTTCGGCCAGATCGGCATAGCTGACGCTGTCGGCGAGGTCGTCGCTCGCCCCCGCCGTGGAGAGGTCGAGGCGGCAATCGAGCGAGACGTAGAAGCGCTGGCCCGTCTTCCGCTCCTCCGGCAGCACGCCGTGATGGGCGAAGACGGCGATGCGCTCGAGGATGATCCGATCGCCGCTCACGGCCGAGCCACCGAGCCGGCCCGCACGGCCTCGACGACGCGCAGGGCCTCACGATGCGCGGCGACGTCGTGGACCCGCACGGCCGCCGCGCCGAGCTGCGCCGCGATCACATGGGCCGCGATCGAAGGGATGAGCCGCTCGTCGGGCCGCGTCTCGCGCGGGGCGAGCCGCCCGAGGACCGATTTGCGCGAGGCGCCGACCAGGACCGGGAAGCCCAACGCGCAGAGATCCGGGAGCCGGCGCAGGGCGTCGAGCTGCTGGTCCGGCGTCTTGCCGAAGCCGATGCCCGGATCGAGCATGACGTGGCCGTCCGGGATGCCGGCCCGGCGCGCGATGGCGAGCGTGCGCTCGAAGAAGCGCTTCATCTCGTCAAGGATGTCGAGCGATGCGTCGGCGCTCTCGCGGTTGTGCATGGCGACCACGCCGGCCCCGTGCGCTGCCGCGACCGAGGCGATGTCGGGATCGCGCTGAAGCCCCCAGATGTCGTTGACGATGCGCCCGCCCGCCCTCAGCGCGGCCTCGGCGGTCGCGGCCTTCCAGGTATCGACGGAGACGGGCACCCCGATCGCGGGCGCGAGCGCGCGGATGGCCGGCAGGATGCGGGCCTGTTCCTGCTCGGCCGGGACGGGCGCATGGCCCGGACGGGTGGATTCCCCGCCGATATCGAGAATGTCGGCTCCTTCCGAGACCATCCGGCGGGCCTGGGCGAGGGCCGCCGGGAGGGCGTCGAAGCGGCCTCCGTCCGAGAAGGAATCCGGCGTCACGTTCAGGACGCCCATGACGAGCACCCGCCGGCCGAGATCCGCCGGCCAGGGGGAGGCGAGGATCACGAAGCCGCCTTCAGGCCGGCGGCGGCGGCCGCATAGCCGCCGGCCGCGCCGTCGATGAAATGGACATGGTCGCGCCGCAGCGGAGAGGGCGTGATGCAGGTCATCAGCGCCGCATCCTGGCGGTGGAGGCCGTAGCGGGCCTCCCCGGCCGCGGCGGCGGCCGCGAGGCGCGTCTCGATCTGCCGGACGAGGGCGGGCGTCGCGTCGATCGTCAGGCGCAGGCCGTCATCGTATTTGCGATAGTCGGAATTGGCCACGAGGTCTGCCATGTAGATGCCCGGATCGAAGCCGCGCAGCTTGAGCCGGAAGCGGAAGAGCACATAGCTCACGGCCGTGAAGGCGAGAAGCCGCAGCCGCGCGAGCAGGCGCGGGCCGCGGCTCCCCGCCATCCTCGCCTCGATCCCGAGGCCGGAGGAAGGCCAGCCGAAGGGCGGCCCTCCGGCCGGGACCGGCCGGCCTTCGTCCTGGCTGCGCGCGACGAGGTCCAGGATCTCCACGATCAGGCGGCGGTAGCGCTCGGGGTCGCCCGCCGGGGCGGGCCGCACGATCAGCGACAGGATGATCCCGTGCCGTGCCGGGATCGCGTCGAAGCGGCACGAGAGGCCGGTCAGGTCCGGCCGGGCGCCGGGCGGCGCCGGCTCGATCGCGTAGCGGCCGGCCTTGAGCTGGTCGTCGGCCCAGGCGAGTCCGCCGCCGGCGAACATCGCATAGGAGACGTTGGGCGAGGCGGCGAACTGGGCGAGGCGCACGTCGAGCCCTGCTGCCCGCACCTCCGCGACGGGAATCAGCCCGATGCGCAGATCGAGGCCGAACGTTTCCCGCACGAGGGTCGCGGTGGCGGCGAGGGCGCGGCGCGCCTCCCCGGCCCATTCGGGCGGCACGGCGAAGCTCGCCCCGTCGCCGCCGAAGACGAAGGGGAACGGGCGCTGCGAGACCTCGTTCGAGAGGGCGGCGATGACGGCGGCGCCCGCCATGTTGACCGTCTTGTAGCGCCCCGCCTGGATGGCCCGGGTCGAGCCGACGATATCGGCGCAGCCGAGGAGCCAGTCGCCCGGGAGCGGGGCATAGGCGCCCGTCTCGGCGATCCGCGCGAAATCGCCGAAGGTCGGGACGCGGGAGAGAAAATCGGAGCCCGGGGCCGGCTGGCTCATCGCTGCTTCATGTCATCAAATCCGGGTCTCGCGCAACGAGAGCCCGCGCCATGGACGCCGGGTGAAGCCGTGCGGGATTCTGTGATCGACGCGACCATCGGTGTACGACGCTGCGTTTCACAATGACGGAGGATCGATCATGTCGGAAAAGACCACGGGCCGTCTCGCTCGCCGGGACTTCATGATCGCAACGGTCGGTGCGCCGGCTGCTCTCGTGGCCGGCACCGCCGCTGCGCAGAAGGCCGCGGTGTCCGCCGGTTCGGGATCGGGGACCATCTATACCGGCGACACGATCGGCGGGAAAAAAGTCGTCAGCGCGCTCGATGTGAACGACCTGGAGGCAGGGCGGAAGCACCTCTTGTATTTTCAGGGCGTGGAGATGCCCACCGGACAGCATTGGTATGTGTCCGTGACGGTCGCCAGGGGGGCGAAGCCGGGCAAGCGCGTCGTTCTGACGAGCGGCGTGCACGGCGACGAGATGAGTTCCATCCATACGGTCCAGACCGTGATGAACCGGCTTGATCCGGCGCAGATGTCGGGCACGGTGACGGCGGTCACCGACGTGTCGCGCCCTGCTCTGGAAAGCATGCAGCGCCGGTGGCCCAATCAGGGCAGGGGCATCGATCTGATCGACATGAACCGGGAATGGCCCGGGAACGAGAACGGCCTGACCGCGCCGAGCCGCCATGCCGGGCTGCTGTTCAACCGGCTGCTGCGGCCGAACGCCGATGCCGCGATCGATTTCCATACCGGAACAACCGGATTCGATGTCGCCGCATTCAATATCGGCGAGACGGGCAGGCCCGAGGTCAAGGCGATGCTCGATCTCTATCCCGTCGGCCAGATCTTCGACATGCCGAAGCATGCCTATCCCACCGTCCTGCACAACGCGTTCATCGATGCGGGAATCCCGGCCTTCACGCCGGAAATCGGCGCGGCGCGCGTCCTGAACCCCGGGATGATCGAGCTGTTCGTGGAAGGCACCATGAACGTCCTCAAGCATCACGGCATCGTCGCCGGACCGATGGGCCGCACGGCCAAGGACATGACGGTTTTCGTCGGCAATAGCGGCTTCCCGATCCTGGCCACCGAGGGGGGAATCGTCGAGCATCTGGTCAAGCTCGACGACAGGGTCGAGCCCGGGCAGAAAGTGGCCGTTCAGCGCAACAGCTTCGGCGAAGTGGTCGCGGAATATGCGAGCGCGGTCGCCGGAGTGGTGATGGGCCAGCGCAGCGATGCCATGTCCGAGCCCGGAAACCCTTTGGTCATGATCCTTTTCAACAGGCCGACGCCGGACGGGGTCGAAATCTATCCCGAATAGGCCATCTGCGCGAGCGACGTTCCGGCGTGGACGCGGTGATCGTCACGGGTTCCTGTCCTCCGGATGCTCCTTCGTCTGCTCCCGCGCGGCGATGGCGGCGGCGATCGCCCGGAGCGCGTCCTGGACGGGCTCGAGGCCGAGAATATTGCGGCTGTCCGGCCCGAGCGGCGGAAAAATGCCTTCCGCCGACAGCGATGTCAGGATGGCGAAGTTCAGCTCGCTCTCGACCCGCGACTTGATGGCGATGTCGGGGACGATGCAGATCAGGTCGAAATCGAGCCAGGTCTCGCCGATCTTCCTGAAGAAGACGCGCGGCGGAGGCTCCTTCAGCACGCTGGGATGGGCGGCGGCCTCCGCGGCGAGCAGTTCGGCGGCCCGCGCCGCGTCCTGGCTGCGCAGCACCTTGACCGGGATGACCACGCGTCCCGTCACGTCCTGGCGCATGCGGTTCTTCACCGTGCCCGAGATCAGGCTCGAATTGGGCACGATGATCGTCGAGCGCTCGGAGGTCTCGATCTCGGTCGCGCGCACGCTGATCCGGCGCACATAGCCTTCGTCCCCGCCGACCACGACGAGGTCTCCGACCTTGATCGGCCGCTCCCATAGCAGGATCAGCCCCGAGACGAAGTTGTTGACGATCGACTGGAGGCCGAAGCCGATGCCGACCGAGAGCGCGCCGGCGACGATCGCGATCTTCTCCAGCGACAGGCCGAGGAAGCCGAAGGAGGCGGAGATGGCCAGGAAGAAGCCGAGATAGCTCGTCGCGGTGGCGATCGAGTTCCTCAGGCCCGCATCCAGGTCGGTCGTGGGCAGGAAGGTCGCGTTCAGCCAGTTCCGCAGGAGGCGGGTCACGCCGATGACGGCGCCGAAGAGCAGCAGCGCCAGGGCCACGCTCGACAGCGAGATGGTGACGCCGCCGACCTTCATGCCGAAGAAGAAGGCGGCCTTGAGGCTCGTGGTGAAATCGCCCGATTCGATGCCCCAGGGCGCGAGGGCCAGCATCGCGGCGGCGAGCCACAGGTCGATCTTGAGCGCGCCGCTCGCAATGAGGCCGATCTGCTGGAGGGCCTTCTTGCGCAGGCCGAGATTGGATTGCAGCGCCATCGAGAGGCGGCTGTCCCGCGAGAGCGTGCCGGCGACGAAATGGTCGCAGAGCCGCAGCGCCAGGAACAGGAGACCCGCGATGGAGCTGATCCACAGGATCTGGTCCAGCAGGAAGGTGGCGAAGGCGACATAGCCCGCGACCGAGGCGACCGCGACCGTCGCGACGACGATCCAGCCCACCGTGCGGACGGGGGCGGAGACCGTGGAGGCCGTCGGGACATAGGGGCCGAGGGAGGCTTCGTCCGAAGCATCCGCCTCCTGCTCGGAAAGGCGCAGGAGGAGGAGGCCGAGCACGGCCGCGGCCAGGATCGCGACGATGCCCTTCGCGGCGATGGTGACGGGAAAGGCGGCGGCGATCGACTGGTTGAGCGCATCGAGAATCCGGCCGACCACGATCACCGCGGCGAAGATCGTGCCGAGATCCAGGATCGCGCCCGCCATCCGCTCCGGGATCTGGACCAGCCGCCAGGCGGGAGCATCGGGAGCGAAGATGGCGTCGATCAGGGCCTTGACGAAGGCGAGGAAGGCCACCCCCGCGGGGATCGCCCAGGCCAGGGGAAGGGCGCGGTACGGGACGAGATCCAGCGAGATGAGGGCCTGGTAGACGATGAGGCTCGCCAGCACGGCCGGCAGCGTCTCGATGAGGAGGGTGTGGAGCGCCCCCCGAAGCTGGCGGCCGGGCTTGATCCCCGAGGCCGCGGGATTGCGCAGGATGATGCGCGGCACGATCCGGCGCCGGGCGAGATGAAGGATGAGGCCGGCCGCGAGGGCGAGGCCGAAGAGGAGGCGGCTGGAAGGCGAGGCGCGATATTCGAGCTGCCACCAGATGTCGCCGGCAAGCTGGTGCAGCGCGAGCAGGTCGCGGGGCGAGGACTTGATGGCGGAGAGCCAGAGATCCGGGCTGAGGATGGAATAGCTGCGCTGGAAGATCGCGCGCGCGAAATTCGCGCGCCGCAGGTCGCTGATCTGCCTCGTCAACTGCTCGCCCTGGACCAACAGGGCCCGGGCGATCTTGAGGCTTTCGTCCAGCTCGGAGACGGCTTGCTCGCGCTCGGAGCGGTCGCGGGCGACGTCCGCCCCCTCCGCGACGTCCTTCGGCTTCGGGCCGAGTTGGTTCAGCCGCACCCGTGCCGCGTCGAGCTTGGGCTCGATGACGGAGATCTGCGCGCGGAGCCGGTCGGTCAGCGGGTCCAGGCGGCTGCGAAGCGTCTGAAGCTCCTTGTCGGAGACGTCCGGCTTGCCGGCGCTGGCCTCGATGTCCTCGATGATCTTGCGCGACTCGTCGAGGCTGGCGATCAGGGCCTGGTTCTCGGGCGAGGGCGGAGGGGCGGGGGCGGGTTGGGGAGCAGGCTGGGGAGATGGCATCCCCGCCGCCGGAGCCGCGGCCTGCACCGGCTTGGCCGCGGCCGCGGGATGTCCGGCCGGAGCCTGGGCGCTCGCCGTGGCGGCCAGGATCGTCAGGCCCAGGGTGAAGGCGAGCAATGCCCGCCGGAGAGCCGTCAGCGCGGTCATGACATCCCAAAAGGTCGGGGCGCCCTTCCAGGCGCCCCTGCAGCGGCCGATTCGCGAGCGACAATAAAGGCCGGCTCTCGTGTCGCGCAAAATTCCCCAGCCGCAGGATGTCCGAAGGCCGCTCAGCGGCTCGGGGAGGTGTCCGTCGCAGCGGGGGACTGCGTCTGCGTGGCCGGAGGCGTCGGGCTCAAGCCGCTCCAGCCGATCATGGAGACTAGATAGAGCCCCGCCAGGAGGAGGCTCCCGGCCAGGACATACAGGACGGGCCTGCCGGGCCTGGCCTGCCGGGCCCGCTCGTCGTCGACGATCTTGGTCATGTGTTTCTCCGTTCGGTCGTGTTGCGGGGCGAACGGAAGGGTCGCCGGCCCGGTTCCCCGAGGGCGCCCCTTGGTACGGTATCAGGATCTGCCTCGCCCGGCGCGCGGCGAGGGGCCGCCAGGCAGCCGTTGGCGCAGCTTCGCGAGGTCGCGCCAGGGGTCCGATCCCTGGGTCTTCAGGCGGTTCGGCACGGTCCTGACGGAAAGCAGGGCGGGCCGGAGGGAGTCGTCCAGTTCCCCCCAGGCGAGCGGCACCGCGACGGGGGCGCCCGGCCGCGCGCGGGCGGAGTAGGGCGCGACCGCGGTCGCGCCGCGGCCGTTACGCAGGTAATCGACATAGACGAGACCGCGCCTCGCCTCCTTCGAGGCGGTCGCGACGTAGCGGCGCGGATCGTCCGCCTCCATCGCGTCGGCGAGAGATCTGGCGAAGGCTTTCGCCGCGGGCCAGGGTGCCGGCCCAGTCAGGGGCGCGACGACATGCAGCCCCTTGCCGCCGGTCGTCTTGACGAAGCTTTCGAGGCCTGCCTCCGAGAGCCGCTCCCGGACCTCCCTCGCGGCCGCGACCACGGCCTCCCAGGGCGTGCCCTCGCCCGGATCCAGGTCCATGACGATCCGGTCGGCATTCTCCACGTCGGCGATCGTCGCTCCCCAGGGATGGATCTCGATCACGCCCGCCTGGACGAGCGCGACGACACCCGGCAGGTCGCGCACGAACAGGATCTCCTCCTCTTCGCCCGCCTCGTCCCGGATCGTCTCGTGGCGGATATGGTCGCTCAGCCCGGCCCAGGGATGCTTCTGGAAGAAGCAGGTCCCGGCGATCCCCTGCGGACAGCGGACCAGCGCCAGGGGACGTCCGGACATATGCGGCAGCAGGTGGCCTGCCACCTCCTCGTAGAATTCGGCAAGGTCCCGCTTCGTGATGCCCTCGTCCGGCCACAGCACCCGATCGGGATGGGTCAGCCGCAGGCCGGCGACCTCGGCCGGCGCCGCGCCGGCCGCGCCGGCTGCGATCTCCTCGATGGTGCGTCCGCTCGCCACCGATCGCGGCTCCTCCTCCAGGATGTCGGGAGCATCCGGGGGCCGCGCATGTCCGTCCTCCTGCTTGATCAGGAGCCAGTTGTCGCGCCGCTCGCCGGGCCGCTGCTTCATCCGCACGAGATGCCAGCCGCCCTTGAGCTTCTCGCCTTCGAGGCGGAAAGCCAGATGGCCCTTCTCGTAGCCCTCGCGCGGATCGCCTTCGGGCAGCCAGCACCCGCGGTCCCAGAGCAGGACCGTGCCCCCGCCGTACTGGCCGGCGGGAATGACGCCCTCGAAGGAATTGTAGTCGAGGGGATGGTCCTCGACATGGATGGCGAGACGCTTCTCGCCGGGAACGAGACTCGGACCCTTGGCGACGGCCCAGCTCTTCATCACGCCGTCGAGTTCGAGGCGCAGGTCGTAATGGAGATGGCGCGCGGCATGCTTCTGGACGACGAAGGCCAGGGCGGCGCCGCGGCGGTTCCGCCTCTCCCGCCCTTCCGGCTCGGCCGTGAGGTCGAAGTCGCGCTTGGCGCGGTAGGAGGCGAGTTTCGCCGAAGGGGATTTGGCCATGAGGGAAACCGAGTGCGAACCGAGCGTGGAACTCCGCAGGCGCGAGGGCCGTTCCCCGGGGCTGCGAAGCCTGCGAGGATGGACTTTCGTCCGCAGAGACCGTGATGAAGCCGGGATGGTGTCATGGCGAATTCGTTCCTCAACGACCTGATGCAGACGCTCGGCGATCGCGGCCGGTCCTGGATCGGCCGGCCGCGCGGCGCGCTGCGGACCGGCGACCTCGCCGATCTCGGGGAGGCGCTGCTGTCGCGCCGGGGCGAGGCTTCGGGCGTCGCGATCGCCGCCTCCCTCCTCGACGGCTATGCCTTTGCGCCCCTGGCGGAGCGGCTCGCCTTCCTGACGGCTCTCGCCGACCGCTTCGGGCCGGACAGCGAGAGGCTGGCGCGCGCCGTCGCCGATTACCAGGCCGATCCGAATCCCCGTGCGACGGGAGCCTTGCAGGCCGCCGCCGAGCCCCGGCGCCAGGAACTGATCCGCCGCCTCAACCTCGCGCCGGGCGGCACGGCGGCGCTGGTGCACATGCGGGCGGAGCTTCTGTCCCATCTGGGATCTCGGCCGGATCTCGCCGAGGTCGACCGCGATTTCGCGCATCTCCTGGCCTCCTGGTTCAACCGCGGCTTCCTCGTCCTGCGGCCGATCGACTGGACCACGCCCGCCAATATCCTCGAGCGCATCATCCGCTACGAGGCGGTCCATGCGATCGAGGGATGGGACGACCTGCGCCGCCGGCTCGAGCCGCCGGACCGGCGCTGCTACGCCTTCTTCCATCCGCAACTCGTCGACGAGCCGCTGATCTTCGTCGAGGTGGCGCTGACCTCGGGGATTCCGCACGCCATCGCGCCGCTGCTCGATTCCGCCCGCGCCCCGCAGCGCGCCGAGGAGGCCGACACGGCCGTCTTCTATTCGATCTCGAACACGCAGAAGGGGCTCAAGGGCGTCTCCTTCGGCCATTTCCTGATCAAGCAGGTGGCCGAGGAGCTGAAGCGCGAATTGCCGGACTTGAAGACCTTCGTCACCCTCTCCCCCGTGCCCGGCTTCGCGCGCTGGCTGAGGCGGGAGCGGGGCCTCGACCATTCGCGCTATTTCAACGCGCAGGCGAAGGAGGCCCTGTCCGTTCTCGACCAGGAGGGCTGGCATGCCGATTCCGCCGCCGCGAGCCGCGTGCGGGATGTCGCGCTCGCCGCTGCGGCGGCCTATTTCCTGCGGGCCCGGAGCCCGAAGGGCCGTCCGATCGATCCGGTCGCCCGCTTCCATCTCGGCAACGGCGCGAGGCTGGAGCATCTGAACTTCCTCGGCGACGTCTCGGCCAAGGGGCTGAAGGCGGCGCACGGCCTGATGGTCAATTATCTCTACGATCTCGATGAGATCGAGAAGAACCACGAAGCCTATGCCGAGAAGGGAAAGGTGATCGCCGCCCCGCGCGTCAGGAAGCTCCTGCGCGCCGAGGAGGCGCCCAGGGAGGTCGCCTGAATCGCCTCTTTTCCGGGCCCGGCCGCATTTTCTTCACGCGAGCCGGGTCCACCTCGCTTGAAAATGCTCTAGAGCATCCGACGCGCTTCAAGCTCCGCGAGTCCGTGCCGTGAACGCCAATCTCTTCCAGCATCTGTCCGACGCCGTCTCCGACACCTCGAAGGTCGCCATCGAGACGAGCGCCGGACGCAAATGGACCTATGACGACCTCATCCTCGCGGCCGCGCGGATGGCGAATGCGCTCCAGGCGCGCGGCGTCGCGCCCGGCGACCGCGTCGCCGTGCAGGTCGAGAAATCGGTCGAGGCGCTCGTCCTCTATCTCGGCTGCCTGCGGGCGGGGGCGGCCTTCCTGCCGCTGAACACGGCCTATACGGGGGCGGAGGTCGAGTATTTCATCGGCGATGCCGAGCCCGCCCTCGTGGTCTGCGATCCGGCAAAGGCCGAGGCCGTCCGGGCCGTTGCCGGCAAGGTCGCGGTCGACACGCTGGATGCGGGCGGGCGCGGATCGCTGGCCGATCTCGCCGCCAACCAGTCCAACGCCTTCCCGACCGCCGTGGTCCAGCCCGACGACCTCGCGGCCATCCTCTACACCTCCGGCACGACGGGCCGCTCGAAGGGCGCGATGCTGACGCATCGCAACCTCGTCTCCAACGCGCTGACGCTGCGCGACTACTGGCGCTTCACCTCGGGCGACGTGCTGATCCACGCCCTGCCGATCTACCACACGCACGGGCTCTTCGTGGCCTCGAACATCGTCTTCCTGGCCGATGCCTCGATGCTGTTCCTGCCGAAATTCGACGCCGACGAGATCATGCGCCTCATGCCGCGCGCCACCGCGCTGATGGGCGTGCCGACCTTCTACACGCGCCTTCTCAGGCATCCCGGCCTGACGAAGGAGGCGACGGCGCATATGCGCCTCTTCATCTCGGGCTCCGCCCCCCTTCTCGCCGAGACGCACCGGGAATGGGAGGCGCGGACGGGCCACCCGATCCTCGAGCGCTACGGGATGACCGAGACGGGCATGAACACCTCGAACCCCTATGCCGGCGAGCGCATCGCGGGCACCGTCGGCTTCCCGCTGCCGGAGGTCGAGCTGCGCGTGGTCGATCCCGAGAGCGGCCGGGACCTCGGCCCCGACGAGGTCGGCATGATCGAGGTGCGCGGCCCCAACGTCTTCAAGGGCTATTGGCGCATGCCCGAGAAGACGAAGGCGGAGATCAAGCCGGACGGCTTCTTCATCACCGGCGACCTCGGCAAGATCGACCCGAAAGGCTACGTCCATATCGTCGGGCGCGGCAAGGACCTCATCATCACGGGGGGCTTCAACGTCTATCCGAAGGAGGTCGAGAGCG
>NZ_DAOLAJ010000044.1:0-29396 GCF_035325185.1 Enterovirga sp.
GCGCCGGATGCGGCCACGGCGCAGAACAGGCCAAGCTCCGCCGACCAGCAGACCGCAACCCAGCCATTGTCGGCCGAACTGGCTCGGGCGGTCCAGGTGATCCCGTCCGGCGAGGTCATCACCCGGTTGCCGGTGCCGGTAGTGGCCACGGCGCAGAACAGGCCAAGCTCCGCCGACCAGCAGACCCCGTACCAGGAATTGTCCGCCGCGCTGGTCCGGGCGGTCCAGGGCGCGGAGGCCACATAGGTCGACAGCAGCCGGTTCGCGCGGGCCTGCCGCACCGACAGGAGACTCCGCACGAGGCCGGAACTCCTGGCCGTCAGCAGGGCGCGCCCGATCGCGGTCGTGCCGGCGATCTCCGTCGCGCCCGGCGCCGCCAGCGCCTTGCCGGAGGCGCGCTGGTAGTCCAGGCAACGCCAGTTCCCCGCCCCGTCCGAGGCGAAGATGGCCGTATCCCCGGCCACGGTCACGATATCGGCGGCGCCCGGCAGGATCAGCGACGTCGCGTTGTGCCGGAGCGTCAGGGCGTCGGCCAAGCGCAGGAGACGCTCCTTGTTCGCGCCGTTTCCGAACGATGTAATCGTCGTCGTGCCCGTGACGGCGATCCGGCGCGTCGGCTGCGCGCCGAGATCGACGGTCGCGGCTGAGGCGAGGTTCGCCTCGGCCGAGAGGAAATCGAGCGATCCCGAGGCCGGGTCCGCCGAGAGCGCCTCGTGCCAGCTCGCTCCGTCCGGGCTCACCTTGGCGACGAGCCGATCGTCCCCGATCAGCCCGAGCTCGAGCCGCCCGGAATAATTCGTCTGGAAGAGAAGAGAGAGGACATTCGCCGCGCTTTCCTTGTTCAGCGTGCAGCGCAGATCGCCGGTGCCCCCCTCCCCCGTCCCGCGCGCCGTCCAGAGCGCCTTGTTGAGCTTGGCCGCGAAGGGATTGGCTGCATCCGCCGCAGTGCCGATGCCGAGTCGGGCGAGGTTCTGGATCGCGACCAGCGCATCCGTGAGAGGCGCCCAGCCGCCGCTCAGGAAGACGTAGAACAGCGCCTCGTCCACCACATAGACGATGAACCCGATCCGGGGTGGGATGGCGAGCCAGGCACCGTCCTGCCACAGCAGGAGAAGGTCCTCCTGGTCTGTCCAGTCCCCGGTGGCGGCGGGGCCGACGATATAGCGCGTACCCTCCGCCGGATCGGCCGGGGGCGCCGGCAGGTCCTTGTCCAGGACCGCGCACTGAACCAGGGCATCCAGCGCGAAGAGGGCTTCGTTGTGCGTGACGTGTTTCTGCGCCTGGGCGGCCGCGAGCAGCGGCAGCCCGAGATGGGGCGTCGTCGACATGGTTCGCGATCCTGGTCAGAGAATGGGCACGATGAGGTCGGCAGCCCGGCCGCGGCCCACGACACGGCTGAGCTGATAGATTCGCAGGGCGAGCGAGGATTGCGGCGCACCGAAATCGGCCATCTCGCTCGCGGCCTCGTACAGGAGCGCCGGCTCGCCCGTCGCGAGCATGCGCACGATATCGGCGCCGGACAGGATCTCGACCTCGTAAGCCTCGATCTCCTCGCCCAACGGCACGTCGGCCATTCCCCACCCGTCGCCGTCGATCCGGGTGCGCCGGACCCAGCTCAGCGCGATGCCGGCCGCGCTCCGGCGCGCCCGGACCCGGACGGGGGCGAGCGGCGCCAGCGCATAGGGCGAGACCGTCCCCTCGACGACGACATAGGCCGGATCCGCGGGGTCGCGGGCGGCGGGGCCGACCCGATAGACCCAGCTTTGCCCGATCTCGTCGCGCGCGCTCGTGAGGGGAGCGGGGGCGCCGTCGAGGCGCACGACCGTCATGCCTTCCGCCAGGCTGCGCGCGGCGAGGTGCTCGGTTCCGCCGAGGCCCCGCAGGAAGGTCGCGAGGCGGAAGCGGCGCTCGCCGACAAGCTCGGCATCGCGCGCGCTCACGATCTCGGCCGCGCCGTCCGGGCCGAGGACGGCCAGGAGGTTGCCCCCCGCGAGCGCCGCCTCGTCGTCGATCGACGACAGGCCCGCAGCCGACAGCTCGACTTCGAGCACATTGCGCCTGTCCCAGCGCCAGACGGGGCCCGGACCGAACGGCGACCATGTGCGGCCGATGACGGCCGGCGCCTCCACGATGCGATGGAGGGTGGCCGGGCCGTCCGGGGGCGCCCGGTAGACCGCCACCCTCCCCGGCCAGGGATCGGCCGCGACGGCGATATGCTGCAAGATCTCGGGCATGGCGCCTGTCGCCGGCAGGTCGAGCAGGATCGCCATCGGCGGCCCCACGGCGAGAGGCGGAGGCCGCCGCTTCCCGCCCTCCGGAGCGACAACGCCGCCCCCGGCGGCCACCGGCTCGACGGCCCGCGCCTCCACGCGGCGTACCCTCCCCTCCACGATGCGCTCGATCCTGTAGAGCCGCGCCTCCTCGCCGAGGGCGACGACATCGCCCGGCTCGAGGGCGAGCATGCGCGGGCCGAGCGCGAAGCTCGCCGCCTCCCGCCCGGCCCAGATCGCCTGGAGCCTCGCATCGGCGAGGCGCTGCGCCTCGCCGCGTGAGACGACGAGCGCGGCCTCGATCGCCATTTCCCGCCGGCTCGTGCCGACGAGGCGGCGCGAGCCAACGACGGCGCGGCCATATTCCGTGTCCCCGTCGGTGAAGCCGATCTCGACCGCGGCCGGAAGGTCGGTCTCCTGCGCCCGCGTGAGGGACAGGACGGAGGTCCGGCCGCCTTCGTCCACCAGGTCGGACATCGCGACCGGCGCGGCGGGGCCGCCGCCCGGCCGGCGCCAGACGATCCCCTGCGGCCCCGTCGCCGCGCCGAGTCCGTAGAGCGTCGCCAGAGGCTCGAGGATGTCGCGCGCCGACATGGGCCGGTCGACCACATAGCCGTCGATGAAGCCGTCGAGCCCGGCCGCCCCCGTGCCGGCGACGCCCTCGTCGGAGAGGATCGCGCCCAGGACGCCGTCGAGCGGGGCACCTTCGAGGCGCCCGTTCAGCCAGTGGCCGGCGCGCCAGGCCGGACCGTCCGCCCAGACGTCGTCGAAATCCGGGAAGGCGGGATAGGGCCGCGCATCCCAGCACCAGACCGAGACGCGCGCGGGATCGACCATGCGGCCCGCATAGGAAGTCGCGAGCGGGTTCATCTCCGGCTCGTGGCCCGGCAAGGCGGGGTCGAAGCGCGACAGGATCGCCTCGAGCGCGCGGGCCTGGATCAGGTCGTCCCGCGCGCCACTGGAGAATGGCGGCACGCCGCCCTCGGAGGATTTGGGATCGGGAAAGACATTCGGCGCATTGGCACCCTTGTCGACGGCGGGAATCCCGGTCTCGGTCAGCCAGATCGGCTTGCTTCCCGGCTCCCAGGCGGTCGGCCCGGTCTCGACCCCGTCGACCCGCTCGACATGGGGATTCGACCACCAGCCGGCGAGATCCTTCGCCCGGAACATCCAGGGCTTGCCATAGGCCCCGTCCGTGATCGGGGTGCGGGTCTGGCTCTCGCGGGCCGTCTCGTCCGCATAATACCAGTCGAAGGCTTCGCCGGCCCCGAGCCGCCCGCGCAGATAGGCGAGATCGGTCCCCGATGCGGCGAGGGCGGTGTCGAGATGGGCCGCCCCGTCGCGCCAGTCGGAGAGGGGCGGATAATAGTCGATCCCGACGGCGTCGATCGCCGGATCGGCGAAGAGCGGATCGAGCGGGAAGCGCACCTCCGCGCCCCCCGCGAGCACATGGGCGCCGTATTCGGTCCAGTCGGCGGCATAGACGAGCTTCGTCGCGGGACCGAGCTTGCCGCGCAGATCGGCAGCCAGCGCCCTGAGAGCCCCGACCGCCGGGTAGATGCCCGGAGCGGAGCGGATGCGCGTCAGCCCGATCAGCTCGGACCCGACAACGAAGGCATCGATGCCGCCCGCCGCGATCGCCAGGGTCGCGTAATGGAGGGCGAGGCGGCGGAAGCTCCATTCGGTCGGGCCCGCATATTGGACCATACCCGCGTAAACGTAGAAATGCTCCGGCGCCGCGTTGCCGAAGAAGGCCGCCACCTGCGTGGCCGCCTCGCCTGTCCCGTCCACCGTATCCGGGCGGGAGGGAGCGGGATCGCAAGTGACGCGGCCCCGCCACGGATAGGCCGGCTGGCCCTCGCCGCCGCTCCACGGATCGGACAGGATATTGCCGGCCGGAATGTCCATCATCACGAAGGGATAGAGCGTGACCGCGAGGCCCCGCGCCTTCAATTCGCGGATGAGGCGAATGAGCCCGTCATCGGAGGGCGTGCCGCCATAGGCCGCCGCGCCCTCGGCGCGCGACACCTCCGCCGCGGCGAACCGCCCCAGCCCGGCGACCGCCCATTGCGCGCCGCTCGTCTCCTTGGCGCGCAGGTCGACGCGGGGCTCGATCCGGCACTGGCCAGCCCTGAGGTCGGTCCCGAACCAGCTCGCAACGACCGAGACATGCGCGAGGTTCGGGCACAGCGCCTGGAGCGCGTCGAGCGAGGCGAGAACGTCGCTCGTGCGGATGAACTGATGCACGTTCTCGGGAACGGACTTGCCGAGCCCGAGGGTCCGCGCGACGGGCTGCGGATCGTAGCCGAATTCGGTCGCCCCCGGGATGAGGCAGACGGAACGGATCGCCGGCCCGAGCGAGCCCACGGGCCGCACCACCTCGAAGGAGAATTGCGGCACGCGATTGCCCCAGGGGGCGAGCGGAAGCCGCTCCATCACCACATAGGCGAGGCCGCGATAGGCGGGCGCGTTGCCCGCGCCCTCCTTGGCGAGGATGAGCGGGTCGGGCTCCTGCGTCTCGCCGCCCTCGTGGAGCCGCATCGTGAAGGTGGTGAGATCGACCTCGCGGCCGTCGGCCCAGACCCGCCGCACATAGGCGACCGGCCCCTCGCAGAGGCCGATCGCGAGATTGGCGTAATAGGAATAGGTGGTCGAGACGGTGGTCTGCGTCGTCGTCGAGCGGCGCATGCTCTTGCCGCCGCTGCGCCCACTGCTGCGCTCGACCCCGATCGTCGTCGTCACCACCTCCTCGAACCGCGTCGCCCAGATGAGCTGGCCGCCGAGCCGCGCGCGTCCGTAGAGACGAGGAATGGGGGCGCCTTCCTGCGACGCGAGCCCCTGCATCTCGGTGACGCGCGGGCCGGCGGTGAAGCGGATGCGATCCGCCCCGGAGGAGCCGCCGAAGAGGCCGGACACAGCGCTTCCGAGCAGGGAAGCGGCCGAGCTGACCACTCCGCCGACGACCTTGTCGGCCGCCTGGAGGACGAGCGTGCTCATGGAATCGTCTCCGGGAATCGGAAGGCACCCGCGAGATGGCGCTTCCACCAGGGCGTGAAGGCGACCTCCGCCACCGCCGCCCCGTCATGGGCATGGATCATCGAGGCGGGGCCCGACAGGATCGCGCAATGTTTCGCGGGCAGATGCCCGCGCCAGCGGAACAGAACCACGTCGCCGCCCCCGGCGGCTCCGGCGGGAACCGGCCGGAAATGGCGTTCCGCCGCGGCGAGCAGGCTCTCGCCCCCTCCCGCCTCGGCCCAGTCCGGCCGATAGGGAACAAGCTCCTCGGGCTCGGCCCCGACCAGCTCGCGCCAGACGCCCCGGACGAGGCCGAGGCAGTCGCAGCCGACGCCCTTCAGCGACGCCTGGTGATGATAGGGAGTGCCGATCCAGCCGCGCGCCGCCGCGACGATCGCCGAGGGAGGGATGCGCCCGCTCATCGGAACAGGCTGCCGCCATCGAAGCCGGCATCTCCGGCGGCTGCGACCGTGAGCACGAAATCATTTCCGGGCATATGCGGAAATCCACGGAACCGCACCGAATTGGCGAAGCGGTCGCGGCAAGTCGCGAAACGCTTGTCGCAGCCGGCGCTCACCTGGAACGTGTCGCCGGGCGCGATCGGGCGGGCCGCCCGCTGCCAGAGGTCGAGGGTCGCGAGCGAAGCGCCCGCCGCATGGGCCTTCACCTCGACGCCGAGGCCCGCATTGGCCCCGGTGAGCCAGACGAGGCGCCCGGCCGTGAACCAGCCGGAGGCATAGCCTCCGAGCCCAGAGGTCGTGAGGCCGAGGGCGCCGTCCGTGGCCTCGACCGCCGCGCTCGCGCGGAAGGCGGCGTCGTCGAGATCGATGCCGCAGCGCCCGTCCCCCAGATCGGCCGAGCAGGTGGCGCGGAAGCGCAGGCCCCGCTCCTCGTCGAGCCGGTGCATCGGCCCGCGCAATTCGGCGACGAAAGCCCCGTCCTCGCGCCTGATCTCGCCGATGGAGGACGTCTCCCGCAGGACATGCTGGGAGGGATCGGCCCAGTTGACGAGCAGCGCTTCCACGGTCGCATCGTCGTAGAGCCCGGCGGCGATGTCCTCCTCGGAGATCGCCTCGGAGGTCAGCGCCCCCGCCACCTCGCCGCCGCCCACGGCGAAGCCGAGTTCCGCCGTCGTCTCGTGGGCTTCGAGGCCGCTCGCGGCCTTGAAGACATCGCCCTCGACGACGAGATCGCGGTCGTGGTCGGTGAAGCCGAGCACCCGGCCGTCCCGGCGCGTCAGGCGCCAGCAGCGGCACAGGGTGGTCGCGCCCTCGTCGAGATGGAGGGCGAGGGCGGCCGGGATCTGGTGCATCAGGGCAGGATCTCGATGAGGGGACAGGAGGGCACCTCGCCCGCCTCGAAGGCGGCGAGGTCGATCTCGAGGCTGTCGGTGTCGAAGCGGACCGGGACGTGGAAGAGAAAGCCCGCCGTGACGGCCGCGCCGGTGGGCGGAGGCGTCGCGAAGGTGACGAGGCCGCTCGCCTCATCCACCGTGACGCCGGCCACGACCTCGCTCCCGGCGACCGCGAGGCGCACGCTGCCCGCGACCGGCTTTGCGATGGCGCGGGAATAGGGATTGGCCGCGCCATAGGTCTTGCGCAGGGTGAAGGAGACGCGGCTTCCGTCGCCCGTCCCGAGGAGCTGGTCGGTCGGGCCGGGCTGCCCGGAGGGCGCGCAGGAACGGTCGTCGGTGCGGTCGCGGAAGCGGAAGCCGATCAGGCGCCCCCGCCGCTCCTCGAAGAAGGAAAGCACCGCATGGAGCGCATCCAGCGTGCGGATGCCGAGGCCCGCCTCGTAGCGGCGCCGCGAATCCGCCCAGCGCGCGTTCCGCTGCTCGCGCCCCGAGGCCAGGGTAACGATCTCGGTGAGCCGGCTCGGGCCACCTCGCGCGCCGCGCGCGATGTCGGTCGGGAAGAGAACCTCGTGGAAATCGGACGGCATGGGCTCACCTCAGAGCGCGCGGCGGCCGCGGGCAACGGCGCGCGCGAGCGCGGCGGAGACCTGCGCCTCGGAAGACTTGAAGCTCGCGAGATCGCTCGCCTGAATCGTCACGCTGACATTCGTCGCGCCGCCTCCGCCGGCGACGCCGAGGCGTCCGTCCGGGCCGCGCGCCAGCGGCATGATGGCCTCCGCGCCCCGCTCCCCCATCAGGCCGAGCCCGCCGCGCAGCGGGAAATAGGTGGGAGCGGAGACGACGCCGCCTTCCGCGAAGGGCCGGACGACGCCGCCCTTCGCGAAAGGCACGAGGCCGCCGAAGCTCATCATCCCGAGGGTTGAGAACAGGGACTGGGCCGCGCCCTGCATCAGGCTCGTGAGGCCTGAGGAGAGGGAGGAGCCGAGGCTCTTCCCGAGGCTCGACTGGAGCGAGGCGCCGACGCGGTCGAGGATGCCCGACAATTCGCGCCCCGAGGAGCTGCCCGACGAGAGCGCGTCCTGAAGGGTCGAGCCGAAGCGCTGGGCCAGCCTGTCGAGGGTCTCGAGCTGGCGCGCCTGGCGATCGAAATCCCGGGAGATGTCCTCGTTCGCCATCACGGATCCTCACTTGTCGGGAAAGCGGGCCATGAGCGCCCGCAGTTCGGAACGGCGCATCGGGGAGCCTCCTCCTCCGAGCGCGGCGGCGACCTCCCGCGGGGTCGCGCGCCAGACATCCTCCGGCCGCCACCGCAGCCGGCCGAGCAGAAGGGCCAGCACCTCGTCCCACGGAAACGGGGACGGAGAGGCCGCCTCGCTCAGGCCGGCTGCGGCATCCGAGGGTCCAGGGGACCGGCCCGGTCCGGCGTATCGGCTCGCTCCCCCGCCGGCCCTCCGAAGGTCGCCTCCAGAAGCTCGCCCACGGCGCGCGCGATCTCGGGCAGCGCGCCGGCGAGCGGCAGCGCCCGGACATCGTCGTCGCTGAAGGGGTGGCCGCCTCCCCGCAGGCCCGCCCCGAGGAGGCGGACCAGGTCGTCGGCGGCGAGGCGCCCCGTCGCGAGGCGCGCCGCGAGGGCCGACAGGTCGCCGGCCCCGAAGGCGTGTTCCAGCTCGGCGAGGCTGCCGAGCGTCAGGCAGAGGCGGTAGCTCCGCCCCGCGATCGTCGCGGCGACCTCGCCCCGGCGGTGATTCACCATGGCGCGGCCCTCACGCGGCGGTGAAGGCGAGCGCGCCCGCCGATTCGAGCGCCATGTCGAAGGTGACCTCGCCCGCATGGTCGCCGCGATAATCGATCGCGGTGATCTGGAACGGTCCCTGGAGAGTGCCGAAATCGGGCACCACGATCTGCACGTCGTCGATGGTGCCGTCGAAGAACATCGTGCGCAGGCGCGCATCGGAAGCCGCGTCCCGGAACACGCCGGAGCCGCTGATCGCCGCGCGCCTGACGCCCGCCCCGGCCAGCAATTCGCGCCAGCGGCCGGCCGAATCGGCATTGGTCACATCGACCGTCTCGGCATTCAGCGCGAGCTGGCGCGTGCGCAATCCCGCAACCGTCGTGAAGCCGCCGGCACCGTCGGCGAGCTTGACGAGCAGATCCTTTCCCTTCTGGGCAGCCATGGTTTCATCCTGTCCTGTTCGTTTCGATCAGCCCGTCAGGGCAGCACCTCGGTCACGGCCCGCAGATGCAAGGTGACGCGCGTCGCCGCGCTCTCCTCGTCGAGCGCCGCCTCCAGCTTCGTCACGGCGAGCGAGACGAGCCGGTGCCCGGCCGGTGCCAAGGCGGCATCGTCGAGCAGGGCGCAGAGGCGGTCCGCCGCGGCGAGGGCGCTCGCGGCAGAGCCGCGCTTCGCCCAGACGTCGAGCGCAATGTCCTGCTCGTGGCCGCGCTCCGTCGAGCTGGAAGCGTCGCGAAGCTCGGTCGTGCCGAAGGTGGCGTAGACCGGCGGATTGCCGCGCGGCGTCTCGTCGTGGATCGCCGGATCCATGAGGCTCGCAAGCGCAGCATCGGGAGCGCAGGCACCGCGGATCGCGGCCCGGAGCGCCAGGACGGGAGACGTCATGCAGAGATCTCCTCGACGAGGCAGACGAGGCTGTCGCGCCGCCCGTCCGGATCCTCGGCGCTCCTGATCCGGAAGCGGCGGGAGCCCAGCAGGAAGCGCTGTTCGGGCACCACGCCCTCGCGGAAAGGCAGCGTGACACGATGGGTGGCGATCGTGTCGGTTCGCCCCGCGCGGATGCGCTCCATCGTGGTCAGAAGCTCGATCGAGCCCCAGAGGCGAGGCCCGGGCTGCCATGTCCGCAGGATGCCGCCGAAGCCGTCCGGCGTCTCGACCGGCAATTCGAGGGTGAAGCGGCGTCCGCGCGCGCCGATGGCGGGGCGGGTGCTCATGCGAGCCTCGGGCGGGCGAAGGGCGCGACGAGCGCCGCCACATCGGCCGGCAGGCCAGCCCCGCCTGGGCGGGGCTCGTCGCCGCGATGCTCGAACCAATGCGCGACGAGGCGGGACATGGCGAGGATCAGAGGCTGCGGGACCGAGGCCGGATCGCCGCCGAAGCCGCAGGCGACATCGATCTCGATCCGCCCGGACCGCCCCGTCGGAGCGGGCGCAGATTCGTCGACGACGAGGCGATCGACATCGCCCTCCGAATCCAGCCGGTAGAGGCCGGGCGGGACGATCGTCGGGCTATCGCCCTCCCCGGCAATGCGCACCTCGTCGATCCCGAGGATCGGATGCAGGGGCAGGCGGACGGTGCGGCCCGCGGGCCAGGCGGCCAGGGTCAGCCGCCAGCTCTGCGAGATCAGAAGAAGCCGCGCATGGCGCTCGACCGTGACCCGCGCGGCCATGACCAGGGCCTCGACGAGGTCATCCTCGTCCTCGCCGTCGAGGCGCAGATAGGACTTCATCTGCGCGAGCGGGATCGGCTCGACGGCGGGGCCGGCGAGGGCTATCGGATTCATGCGATGTCTCCCGAAACGATCGATGTCCTGCGGCGCGGCGGGCGATGGGCCGTCCTGGCCCTCGCGCTCGCCCCGGCGGCGGCCGGGGCCGTCATCGGCGGCGCCGAGGGCGAGCGCGCCACGGCCCGGTCGAGCGTGATGGTCCTCAGCTCGCGCGGCGGCGTCTGCACCGCCGTCCTCGTCGCGCCCGACATCCTGCTCACGGCGGCCCATTGCGCCGCGGGGGCCTCCGAATACCGCATCCACTACAAGGACGCCGCCGGCACCCCGGTGCTGATCGCACCCGCCGCGGTGAAGCTGCATCCCG
This sequence comes from Enterovirga sp., assembly GCF_035325185.1. Classification (GTDB taxonomy): domain Bacteria; phylum Pseudomonadota; class Alphaproteobacteria; order Rhizobiales; family Beijerinckiaceae; genus Enterovirga. Next base: position 10,462 of record NZ_DAOLAJ010000044.1, read on the forward strand.
GCTTCTCGCCGGGGGCGGAAAAGACCCGGCGCAAATCGGTCGACCTCGCCCTGGTGCGGGCGCCCGCCCCCCTGCCCGGAACCTTCGCCCCGGCCACCCTTTCCTCTGGCGGGGCCGGCGCGGGCGCGCAGGTCACGGTGTCCGGCTACGGCGTCGCCCGCGAGGGAGACGGCCGTTCGAGCGGCACCTTCCGCTCGGCCGCCCTCTCGGTCGTGGAACCCTACGGTCCCGGCAAGATCCTGCTCTGGGCTTCCGACCGGCACGGCCGGGCCGGCGCCTGCCAGGGCGATTCGGGCGGGCCGGTCACCGAAGCTTCCGGCGCCGTTCTCGCCATCACGAGCTGGGCGAGCGGCCCGGCGGGCCGGGCCTGCGGCGCGCTGACCCAGGCGGTCCTGGTCGGGCCGCAACGGGCCTGGATCGACGCGATCCTGTCGCAATGGGGCCGCAGCGCCCTGTGGAACTGAGGACCGCGCTAGCCTTGGCGGACGGAAACTGGCACATCACGGCGGTCATGCTCGGATTGCGTGCCTTCCTGACCGTCGCCGCCCTCGCCTGTGCCGCGGCCCTCTCCCCCGCGGGCGCCATCGCCCAGGGCAAGGTGGTCCGCGATCCGGACGGCATCCGCCGCTCCGTGGTGCAGATCGAAAGCTCGCGCGGCGAGCTGTGCTCGGGCGCCGTGATCGCGCCGGACCTCGTCCTGACGGCCGCCCATTGCGTGCTCCAGCGCGCCAATTACCGCGTGGTCATCGTGGACCGCTCCTTCCGGCGCTATGCCGTGCGGGCGGTCGCCGCGGCCATGCATCCCGATTTCGTCGCCGGCACCACGCCCCGCAACCAGCCGGGGGTCGATCTCGCCATCATCAAGCTCGAAGGCTCGCTCGGCGGCGACTTCCTGCCCCTCGACCCGCGCGACGCGACGGCGGTCGCGCCCGGCGACTCCGTGATTCTCGCCGGATTCGGCCTCACGGCGGAGAACCGGCGCGGATCGGCGCGGGTCCTGCGGCAGACCCGCCTCGTGACTCTCGGCACGCTGAAGGTCGCCAACCAGGTTCTGGTCATGGCCGACGAGCACCGGCTCGCGGTCACCGCGGGCGCGGGCGCCTGCCGGGGCGATTCGGGCGGACCGGTCGTGCGCGGCGGCCCGGGCCAGTACCAGCTCCTCGGCATCGTGAGCTGGTCCAGCGGGGCCCGCCAGTCGCGCGTCGCGACGGCCTGCGGCGGGCTGACCGCCGTCACGCCTGTCGTCGATCACGAGGACTGGATCAGCTCCCGCTCGCGGGAGCTGCGCGTCTTCGCCGCCGAGCGCGGCTACGGCAGCCCGCCGCCGCGCACGATCTACGACTGGTTCGCCTGGTAGGAGGCGGAACGGTCAGGCGGCGAATTTCAGCAGCTTGATCGCGTCGTAGTCCTGCACGCCCCCGCCCACGCGCTTCGTCGTGTAGAACAGGACATAGGGCTTGGCGGAATACGGATCGCGCAGGACCCGGATGCCGGCCCGGTCCACCACCAGATAGCCGCGCCGGAAATCGCCGAAAGCCACGGAGTAGCTGTTCGCGGCGATGTCGGGCATGTCCTCCGCCTCGACCAGGGGGAAGGACATCAAGGTCGAGGGCTGGCCGGCGACGGCCGGCGGCTGCCAGAGATAGGCGCCGCTCTCGTCCTTGAGCTTGCGGACGGCGCTCTGGGTGCGCCGGTTCATCACGAAGGTGGCGTTCTGCCTGTAGCCTGCCTTCAGCGCATAGACGAGGTCGAGCAGGCAATCGGCGGGATCGGAGGCCGCGAAGGCGCCGGCCGCCCCGGTCGAGACGAAGCCGAGCTTGCCCCATTCCCAGGCGCTTTCCGCCACCTTGTCGGCGGCGATGAAGCCCTTCGGCTTGCCGCTCCCGTCGCCGTTGACGAAGGCGGCGCCCTCCTGCGCGGCGAAGGCCGTCTCGACCTCGTCGGCGAGCCAGGCATCGAGATCGACCACGGCGTCGTCGAGCAGCGTCTGCGTCGCGGCCGGCATGGCGTAGAGTTCCATGGCCGGGAAGGACAGCTCGGCGAGGCTCGGGCCGTCCGTCTGCGGACGCGCCGTGCTCTCCGCGACCCAGCCGGTGGCCGGCCCGGCCTTGGAGAAGGCCCGCTTGTACTGCCCCGCGGAGATGACGCGTACCGAGGCGATCGAGCGGATGGGCGAGACGGCGGCGAGACGGCGCAGCACCTCCGCCTCGATCGCCTGCGGCACGAGATAGCCGCCATCCGGGCCGGACCCGGCCGACAGCGCCTTGCCTTCCAGGGTCTTGAGCCCGGCCGCCTCGCCGGCCCGCACATAGAGGTCGAAGGCGGCCTTGTGCTCCGTGCGGGCGGGAGCCTCCCGCTCCGGGCCGGCGCCGCCGAGAACGGGGCGTCGGCTTTCGAGCTGGACGCGCTCCAGGCGCCGCTGGGCGTCGTCGAGCGCGCGGTCGAGGCGAGCGAGCTTCTCCTCGGTCACGGGATCGGCGGCGAGCCGCGTCTCGATCTGGCCGAGACGTTCGTCATTGGCCTGCCGGAAGGCGTCGAAGGTGCGCGCGAAATCGTCGAAGGCCAACGCCACATCCTGATGATGGGCGGAGCCGCTCTTGATCTCCGGGGCGGCGGCGGGGGCGATCATGTCGGTGGTCATCTGATCCTCATGGTGGAGGCCGCCGGGGCGGCCGGGGGAGACAGCCGGCGCGCGGCCCGGCGGATGGCGAGGGCGAGAGGCGTTCCGCCGTCGCGGGGTTGCGCCTCGACGCGGGCGCCGGGCAGCATCGGGAAGGTGACGATGGAGATTTCCCAGAGATCGAGCCGCAGGAGGCGCCGCAGCGGCGGCGAGCGCTCGCGACGCGCCTCGACGACGCGAAAGCCGATCGAGAGGCCGTCGACGGCGCCGCCGCGCAGGAGCGAGGCCGCCTCCCTCGCCCTCGCCACGCCCGGATCGAGGCGTCCGCGCACGCGCAGGCCGAGACGGTCCTCGGCGACCGACAGCCAGCGTCCGATCGGCTCGGCCGGATCGTGCTGCCACAGCATGCGGATGCCCGCGGCGCCCCGCTGCGCGAGGCTCGCGGCGAAGGCGCCCCGCATGACGACGTCGCGGCCGAGATCGGGAATGCCGAACAGGCTGGCATAGCCCTCGAACTCGTAGTCCCCATCCAGGATGAGGCCCGGATCATCGAGCAGCTTGGTCTCGCAGCGAGACCAGCGGCGGGCGCGATCGGGAAGCCGGCGCTCGCTCATTCGTCGTCTCCATCAGAAGGGGGCAGGCGTCCGTATCCGAGGGCCTCGCGGCGCTCGTTCCTGGTCAGGAAGGTCGCGGCGCCGACCCGGCGCCAAAGCGATTCGCGCTCCGCCGCGAGGGCGTCGATCGCATCGAGATCGGGCTCCAGGCGGAAGCCGTCGCCGAAGGCCGGCCCCAGCCATTGCGCCAGCGCCTCGGCGGTGCGGCGCACGAGGGGGATCACGCCCTGGCGATAGAAGGCCCGGTTGGCCTCGGCGTAATTGGCGTGGGTGTTGTCGCCCGGCAGGCCCAGCAGCAGGGGCGGCACGCCGAAGGCGAGCGCGATCTCCCGCGCCGCGCCATTCTTGGCCTCGATGAAGTCCATGTCCTTCGGGGAGAGGGACAGAGGCTTCCAGTCGAGCCCGCCTTCCAGCAGGAGCGGGCGCCCGGCATTGGTCGCGCCCTGGTAATTCTCCTCCAGCTCGCTCTTCAGCCGCTCGAATTGCACGTCCGACAGCGAAGTCCCGGCCGGACCGGCGAAAACCAGCGCACCGGAGGGGCGCGCGGCATTGTCGAGGAGTGCCTTGTTCCAGGCCCCGGCTGCATTGTGGATGTCGAGCGCGGCGGCGGCGGGCTCCATCGGCGAGAGACCGTAATGGTCGTCGAGCGGATGGAAGAGCGTCAGGTGCAGGATGGGCGCGATCCCCTCCCCCTCCTGCTCGAAGCGCAGGACACGGCCGCCCACGCCGTATTCGTAGCCGGCCGGCCAGCCGTCCGGCCCGGCCAGGACCCGCATCCGGTCGGGCCGCAGGGCGTAGATCTCGCGCGGCTCGCCTCCGGCGCTCGCGGCCTGGAGATAGGCGTTTCCCGATACGAGCAGATGCCCGTAGACCGCCTCCAGAAAGCCGGTCCCCGATTCCCGCGGATTGGGCCGCGCGAGCAGCGCCGCAATCGGATGGCTCGCCAGCTCCTCCGCGCCACGGATCAGCGTCAGCGGAATGGAAGCCGCCGCTTCGGCCATGAGCCGCACGCAGCGATGGACGATCGGATTGCGCTGGAAGCCCTCGTGGGCGAGCGCCGTGCCATCGCGCGAGGTCCAGAGCGGCCGCCCGGTGACATAGACGGCCATGCCACCGAGAGGCGGCGGAGCGGCCTTGCTGTCGGGCACGCGCGCGGGCGCGAGCCCGAGCCATTGCAGGATCGGGTTTGGCATCGATGAATCCTGAACGAGGGTGGCGGAACGGGTGCGGGGCTACAGCGTCCTGACGCGAGGCGCGGCGCGCGGCTTGAGCATCAGTTCGGTCAGCGCCCAGACGAGCGCGTCCAGGCGGTCGGGCGAGCGGCCGGAGGAGAGGCCGCCGGGGCCGAAATCGGCCATCTCGTCCTCCAGTTCGGGAAAGGCGCCGACATGGCGCACCCTCCCCTGCTCGTAGAGCAGCGCGACCGGATCGGCCCGCAGATACTTGCCACGCGTCGCATGCACGGACAGCACCGGCACGGCCGGATCCACCTCCCGGATGACCGAAACCGCCATCTCGCCGCCCTGGTTGGCCTCGACGACGAGCGCATCGGCATGCCAGCGGCGGCAGGCGGCGACGGCCCTCGCCGCCCATTCGGACGGCTTCGCCCGGACGAGGGACGCATCCGCGAGGATGTAGCCCGTGCCGGCCTCGTCGATCCCGGCCGCGACGATGCCGCAGGAGGCGGCGCGCCGGCCGGACGAGGCCGGGGGATCGACGGCAACCACGACCCGCACGAGGTCGGGAGCGGCTGCGATCCGGGCCGCCTCGATCCGGTCGCGCGTCCAGAGGGCGTCGGCCCGCTCCTCGATCAGCTCGCCGTCCAGTTCCTGGCGCCCAAGACGCGTGCCCGCATAGCGGGAGGTCACGGCCTCAAGGAAGGCCGGCGCGAGATGCGCCGCATTGTCCTGCGTCCTCGCCCGGCTGACCGCCGTGCGCTCGTCCGTGAGGAGGCGCTTCAGGAGCGGGATCGGCCGCGGGGTCGTGGTCACGACCTGCAAGGGACGCGTGCCGAGCCGCAGGCCGAATTGCAGCATGTCCCAGGTCTCCTCGGGATGACGCCACTTGGCCAGCTCGTCCGCCCAGGCGGCGCCGAACTGGGGGCCGCGCAGCCCGTCCGGGTCCTCCGACGAAAAGGACTGGGCCACGGCGCCGTTCGGCCATTCCACCCGGCGCAGGCTCGGCGACCAGACGGGCCGCTCGGACCTTGCCCGATGGACGGTGAGAAGGCCGGACGGCCCCTCGATCATGACGTCGCGCACATCCGCATGGGTCTCGCCGACGAGCGCGATGCGCCCGGCCGCCGGCTCCAGGAAGCCGGGCTCGCCGAGCGCCACGCCCCGCACCCATTCGGCGCCGGTGCGCGTCTTGCCCGCGCCCCGCCCGCCGAGGACGAGCCAGGTGCTCCAGAGGCGGCAGCGGCAATGTTCCGGAGGGCGCTGGTCCGGCCGCCCGAGAAAGGGCCAGTGCCGCAGGAGCGCCTCAATCTCCGCCCGGCTCGTCTCCAGCGCCTCGAAGGCCGCCAGCATCCGCGCCTTCGTCCCAAATCCTTTCAAGATGCCCGCGAAGCTCGTCGCGAAGCTCGGACAGGCTGCGCACAGGCTGCTCGGCATCGCTGCTCCGTTCCTTCTCGATGTCGCTCAGATAGTCCCGCACGAGGCCGAGGGCCCGGGCGTAATGGGCGAGAGTGCGCGCCGTGCGCTCCGGCTCGGGATCGCCACCGGCCGCCGCCGCCTCGCAGGCGGCGACGCGACCGGAAATGAAGCGCTCCATCGCGCGGCCCACCGCGAGCCGGTCGACCGGCTCGTTCGGGCCCGCCGGAACAGGGGCGGCGGGACGGCTCCGCGGGCGCGGCGGATCGCGCGGCGATGGCGGATCGCGCGGGGATGACGGCTTCCTCCTGCCGGCCGAGAGGCCGAGCGCCTCGCGGCGGCGATAGAACTCCCCCTCGCCCATGCCGAGCATCGCCGCGACGGTGACGTTCGGGACGATGCCCCGGACGAGACGGGCGCGCGCCAGCAGGGCGGGCGCAATCGAGCGGGCCATCGCCACGGAACACCTCGGTGAAGACGGGAAGCCGGCCCGGCCGGCGGAGGGGAAGAGCCGCGAGGCCGTCCCGACGCAATTCGTCAGCGTTCGAGATGTGTAGCCGATGAGCGCATCGGTGTCAAGGATTTTTTCCTAGGACTAAATCCTCAAATGCGTCCCATCAGGACGAGGATCAGGACGATGACCAGGACAAGTCCGAGGCCGCCGCTCGGACCGTATCCCCAGCTCCGGCTGTAGCCCCAGTTCGGGATAGCGCCGACGAGCAGCAGAATGAGGACGACAATCAGAATGGTGCCGAGCATTTTCGGGACTCCTGGTCACTACCTGGACCTTGATCCTCCAACTCGACTGACGCTTAAGAGTTTCGTCAGATATATGCGAAAGACACCTTCTTAGCCTACGCATTTCCGCTCGAAACGAATGATCATTCCAGCAAGAAAGGCCGGATAGACGCCTGATATTCTCCATATATCCTTTTCAAGATCAGCGCCTAATTGTACGCTACGAGACGATCTCTCCCGTCACCCGCTCGAGAAGCTCGGTGAGCGTGAAATCGTCCTCGACGCCCGCGATCTCGTCGCGCACCGAGATGCCGGCCAGATGGACCGTCTCGGGGCAACCGGAGACCAGGGGATGCCACCATGCGAGGGCCTTGCCCTCGGCCAAGAGGCGATAGGCGCAGGTTGCCGGCAGCCACCGGAGCGTCCGCACGTTCTGCGGCGTCAGGCGGACGCAATCGGGCACCCGGCTCTGGCGATTGTCATAATCGCGGCAGCGGCAATCCTGCGGATCGAGGAGCGTGCAGCCGACATCCGTGTAATGGATCTCGCCGGTCTCCTCGTCCTCCAGCTTGACGAGGCAGCAGCGGCCGCAGCCGTCGCAGAGGCTTTCCCATTCCTGAGTGGTCATCGCCTCCAGGGATTTTGCGATCCAGAACGGCTGTCCCGTTCCGGCAAGGCTTGCCATGGTGAATGTTCCGTTAACGGCCAGAAAGCGAATCGGACGTGCCTGTGCGGCACGCGCGCACCGGGCATCCGCATTGCTCTTGGAGGGACCGTAGCACCAACCGGCGCCGACCGTCCCGCCCTTTCCGAGCGGGGAGCGAGGCGCCGCGATCGAGACGAGCTTGGACGATTTCCTGCGCTTCACCGGCCGCATGGTGGCCGGCATCGGGTCGGCGGCCGGCGTCACGATCGCGCGCCCGCTGCGGATCGCCCTCGGCTTCCTCGACGAATGCGTGAGCCTGCTCGCAGTTCTCGGGCTCGTCCTCCTCGCCCTCTCCCAGCCCGCCTTCCGCATGACGGGTCCGGGCTGGCTCCGGCGGCTCGACCTCGCGGTGACCTTCGTCGATGCGAGCGGACAGGAGGTCGGGCACCGGGGCATCCGGCACGAGGATCTCCTGCGGCTCGACGAGCTTCCGCCGCACCTGGTCGCGGCCGTGCTCGCGACCGAGGACCGCAGGTTCTACCGCCATTGGGGCGTCGATCCGATCGGCCTCGTGCGCGCCCTCGCCGTGAACGCGAAGGCGCAGGCGGTCGTCCAGGGCGGCTCGACCATCACGCAGCAGCTCGCCAAGAACGTCTTCCTCTCCGGCGAGCGGACCCTCGAACGCAAGATCAACGAGGCGTTCCTGGCGGTCTGGCTCGAATGCCAGCTCGGCAAGAACGAGATCCTCACGCTCTATCTGGACCGGAGCTATATGGGCGGGGGCACCTTCGGGGTGCAGGCCGCCTCCCGCTTCTATTTCGGCAAATCGGCCCGGGACCTGACCCTGGCCGAGGCGGCGATGCTCGCGGGCCTCTACAAGGCGCCGGGGCGCTATGCGCCGCATCTCTCGCCCGAGGCGGCCCTCGCCCGCGCGGCCGAGGTGCTGGAGCGGATGGTGGAGACGGGCGCCATCACGCGCGAGGAGGCCGAGGCGGCCCGGCGCGAGCGGCCCGAGCCGGCCAGGAACCAGCCCGTCCGCCATCCCGACCATTATCTCGACTGGGCCTATCGCGAGGTCCAGGCCCTCGCCGTCGCGGGGCGGCTCGGCAACGAATCCACCCTGATCGTCGAGACGCCGATCGACCTCGCCCTCCAGCGCAAGGCGGAAGACGAGATCGAGGCGGCGCTCGAGGGGCCCGCCCGTGCGGCGCGGGCGGGCGAGGCCGCCTTCGTCGCCCTCGCCCCCGACGGCGCCCTCAAGGCGATGGTGGGCGGGGGCGATTACGGCCGCAGCCAGTTCAACCGGGCGGCCGACGCGCAACGCCAGCCGGGCTCCTCCTTCAAGCCGATCGTCTATGCGGCGGCGATCGGGCTGACGGGCCTGCGCCCCGGCTCGACGATCCTCGACCAGCAGATCTGCATCGGCTCCTGGTGTCCGGCCAATTACGCGCGCAGCTACGCGGGTCCCGTCACCCTCGCCTCGGCGCTCGCGAACTCGCTCAACACCGTCGCAGTCCGGCTTTCGGTCGAGATCGGACGCGCGGCCGGGGAGCTGACGCTCGCGCGCCAGGCGCGCTACGGACGCGGGCGCATCATCGCGCTGGCGCGCGATCTCGGCATCAGGACGCGGCTCCACGACACGCCCTCCCTCCCGCTCGGGGCCTCGGAGGTGACGCCGCTCGACCTGACGGCCGCCTTCGCGAGCTTCGCCAACGGCGGCTACAAGGCCGAGCCCCATGCCGTGCTGCGCATCAGCAACAGCCGGGGGGCGCTTCTCTACGACCGGGAGCGCGCGCAGCCGCGTCCGCGGCGCGTGCTGCGCGCGGATGTGGTCGGAGACATGAACACGATGCTCGCGCGGGTCGTCACGGCGGGAACCGGCCGGCGCGCGGCGCTTCCCCGGCAGATGATCGGGGGCAAGACCGGCACCACGAGCGCCTATCGCGACGCCTGGTTCGTCGGCTTCAGCGGCCATCTCGTCGGCGGCATCTGGATGGGCAACGACGACTACAAGCCGACCCAGCGGCTGACGGGCGGGCAGCTTCCGGCCGCCTTGTGGGGCGCGATCATGTCCTTCGCCCACCGCGACCTGCCCTATGCGGCGCTCCCGGAGAGGGATCGGCCCGAAGGGAGAGCGCAGGGGCTGATCGCCGGGATCGCGCCGGCGGCTGGGGGGTTCCGCGAGGTTCGCGGCGCGGCGGGGGGGTTTACGGGCGCGCGATAGACCGATGCCTCCGGGGGGAGCGTCAGCGTCCGGGCCGGGGCCCCGCCCCCGGCGGCGCCCTGGGGGGCGCCGGCTCGCCGGTCCCGATCCGGGTGTAGCGGACGCCGGTAAAGAGGAGAATGGCCCCCTGCCCGCCCGAATCGAGGACAAGGCGGCGACGCGCCCGGCCGGCCGGGACCGCGAACGGCACCACCCGGCGCTCCTCCCCCAGCAGCTGCGGCATGACGATCCGACCCCTCCCTAGACCGCCCTCCAGTGCAGCGCCCTGAGGTTAACGTTCCGTTTCCAGGGCGCGAAATCCTCGCCGTTAGCCCTTCGGTAAGCCTGACGAAGGCATAACGGAGCCTCTTCACGTCGAGAGGACCATGGGGGCCGGAACCGTTTCCGATCACGGCAGCCTCGCGCTCCTGGCGCAGAATCAGGAGGCCGACCTGCGTCCGCTCCTGTTGCGGGTACAGGTCCGCAATTTCGTCGACGCGCCGCGCCGCGATGCCGCGACCAAAGCGAGCTTCGAGGCGATCGCGCTCGGCCTGATTCCGCTCGTGCCCGACGACGCGCTGGCCGATGCCGCGCTGCTGCTGCGCGACCACCCGGACGCGCCGCGCCCGGTGCTGCGCGCCCTGCTCGCCCAGCTCGACCGTGCCGTCTCGCGCGCGAGCGAGGAGCCCGACGACCTCCGCCGCGATCTCGATCTCGCGGGCGATGCCGGCATCGCCCTGGCCGGGGAAGCCCTGGAACGGCTCGTCGGGCGGGCGATCGGCCATCGCGGTCTCGCGCAGGCCCTGCTCGCGCGCCCCGAGCCCGGCGTCTTCGACCGGGCCGCGCTCTATCGCCACGGGGAGGAATTGCAGCGCGCCGCGATCCGCCACGATCTCGCCCGCGCCCTGGCGAGCCTGCATCTGCCCCGGCCCACCGGCTCGGGCGCGGCGGCGCGCGACATGCTGCGGATCGCGGCCGGCGCGGATTTCGGCGCCCTGCGCGCCGCCACGGCCGGACATCTCGACGTCTCGCCCGAGCCCCTCGACATCGCCGACGCGGCGGGGCGCGAGCTTTTCCTCTTCGCCCTCATGGCGGTCGGCCTCGACGAGGCGGAATGCATCCGGGCGCTGCTGCTGCTCGACACGCCCCAATCGCGCTCGGTGCCGGTGATCTTCCACCTTGCGGACCTCGCGCGCGCGACGTCGTGGCCGGTGGCGGCCTTCCTCGCCGGGTGCGAGCGGGTCGTCTCCGGTCGCCCTGCGGCCGAGCCCTCGCCCGGCATCCGCAGAAGCGCCCAGCCCCGCGCCGAACCTATCCAGCCGCTCCGGCGGGCGGATCGGACGGGGCCAGATCGAGCCCCGAGCGCCCGTCTCGATCGTCGATCGTGAGCCACCACAGGTCGGAATCGAAGCCGATTTCCCGCGCCATCCTCGCCTCGACATCAGGGACCGGCCGCCCGGCCAGGATCGGCGTGAAGAGGCGCCCCCCGTCCTCGTCCAGCAGGGATTGCGGCGCCGGGCCATAGAGATCGGCCGTCCCGTCGAGACGATCGACGGACACGAAGACGGCGCCGGCTTCCGCCGCGCCCCTGCGCCGCAGCACGGCGTCGAGCCCATCCACGCGGCAGCGCCGCAAATGAGCCGACACCCAGAACTCGCTCGTCAGACGCGCCATGGACGGCTTATTCGATGGACATTCCGGAGCGCGAGGCAAGCTGCTTGAGGGTCTGCGGCCCGAGCGCGCCCGTCACCGGCAGCTTCCTGTCGCGCTCGAACTTCTCGATGGCGAGCCGCGTATTCGAGCCGAAGCGGCCATCGGTCGCGATCGGCCCGTAGCCCAGCTTGGCGAGCGCCTTCTGCGCGGAGACGACGCGGGGCGTCGGCTTGTCGGCGGAGGGCCCGGCCGCCGCCTTCGCCTTGGGATCCACGGGCTTGGCCGCCGCGGGCTTCGGCTTGGCTTCCGCCGGCTTCTTCGCCTCGACGGGTTTCGGCTTGGCCTCGGCCTGTTTCGGCCGGGCTTCCGCGGATCGGGGCCGCGTCTCGGCGGACCTCGCGGGGCCTTCGCTCGTGCGGATGATGGAGCCGATCGCATCCGGCCCGCCCGAACGGGACGGGGGGACCGGGATATCGGCGCGCGTCGCGCCGGTCGTCTGCGGCGAGGCGGGCTCCGCGCGGCGCGCCGGCTCGGCGACCGGCTTCGCGCTCGCGAAGAGCGGCGCGGGATGGCGGGCCGTCTGCTTCATCGTCGCGTTCCAGGCGAAGACGCCGGCGCCGCCGAGGATCGCGACCCCGGCGAGGAGGACGGCCGGACGCCGGGCGGCGGCCCGGACGCCGCTCCAGCAAAGGCCGCCGGCAACCCGCAAGGCGCGTCCGGCGCCGCGGCTTCGGCTCGTCGTCGTGGCGGGGGCTTTGCGCGGCGCGGCAGGGCGTTGCATCAGGCGATCTTTCTCTCGACGGGCCGCAGGGCGACGCGCGCGCGCGTCTGAAGGGCGACGGGCTTGCTTCGGGCGGGGCCGAGATCGGGACGAACCGGCAGCGTCACGCTCACGGTCGTGCCCGCGCCGGCCCCGCTCTCGACGGTGATCTGTCCGTGGTGGAGCCCAACGATGCCGCGCACCACCGAGAGGCCGAGTCCGGTCCCCTCGGTATTGCGGCGATGAAGCTCCCCGGATTGGAAGAAGGGATCGCCGAGACGCGGCAGGTCGGCCTCGGGAATGCCGATCCCGGTATCGGCGATGGTCAGTACGATCGCATCCGCCGCGGCGGCGAGGCGCACCGTCACCCGCCCGCCCCGGGGCGTGAACTTCACCGCGTTGGACAGGAGGTTGATGAGGATCTGCCGGCAGGCCCGCCGGTCGGCGACGATCTCCTGCAAGCCCGTCTCCAGCCGGCGCTCGACGAGGACGCCCGCCTCGTCCGCCTTGAGCTGCATCAGGTCGCAGACGCTGGAGGCGAGGTCGCGGAAATCGAAGGGCTCGGGATCGAAATGGAAATTGCCGGTCTCGATCTTCGACATGTCGAGCAGGGTGTTGACGATGCCGAGCAGGTGATGGCCGGAATTGCGGATGATCTGGGCGTATTCCTTGCGCCGCTCCTCGGTCACGAGGAAGGGATGGTCCGCGCAAAGCAGCTCGGAGAAGCCGATGATGGCGTTGAGCGGGGTGCGCAATTCATGGCTGACGGTGGCCAGGAAGCGGCCCTTCAGCTCGTTCGCCTTCTCGGCATCCTGCCGCGCGGCCTCGATCTCGCCCGCATGCTTGTGCTGCGCCGACACGTCGCGGATGAAGGAGACCAGGCAGGCGCCGGCCGCCACGGGCGGGGCGTGCGCAGCGGCCGCCGCGGGCGGGACGAGCCGGCTCACCCGCATTTCGGCGAAAATCACGGCCTGGGGGAGGCCCTCGGCCGCGCCGCCCGCATGGAGGCGGATCGCGACGGTGACCGGGCCCGCGCCGTTCGCCGCGTCGCTGAGCGCCTTGAGGAAGGCGGGCCGGTCGGCCACGAGGACGCGCCTGGCGAGCCCGTCGCCGAGCAGCGCGGGCGGGGAAGCCCCGATCACGCCCAGCGAGGCCGGGCTCGCGCGGAGGACGTCGCCCTGGGCGTCGTGCCAGGTCACGAGGTCGCCGAGCGCCGAAAGCGGAACGACCTCCTCGGCCGGGGGCGCCGGACGGGACACCGCGCGCATCGCGATCCATGCGACGCCCGCGAGCAGGAGCGCCGCCTGAAGAGCGATGACGAGACCCGGCACGGTGACGCCGCCCCGTCCCGCGGCGGCGCTGAGGCCGACCGCGGCGAGGGCCAGCCCGCAAGCGGCCGCGACGACCGCCGGAGGCGTCTCCGCGGCCATCCTTTGAGCCCATGCCGAGGGAGATTGGATACGCACACAAACTCGCGCAATCGCGCGCCTCTCTCTCCATCCTCTCAGACTCGCAGATGCAGCTTAAATGAACGCTAAGGCGCCGCGAGAACGACACGGCGATTACGGGGACGATCAAAGTTCGTCATTCACAACCCGTCAACCACTTCTCCGGTCCGCCGCGATCTTAATTTGCTCTTAATTACAGCGGCGACTGAAATACATTAAGAGGGCGTCATCGATCACACTGCCCGAGTTCGACCGAACGAGGAGCCCCGGCCATGTTTCGTCTCCTGTGCGGCCTCGCCATCATCGCGTTCATTTTCGTCCATTCGCAGGAGCGCCCGAAGGAAAGCCTCCCGGCGGACGCGTCGCGCTGGGCCGAGCATGCGCGGGACCAGGCGGTGCAGGCCGCCTTGCGGTCGGATCTGGCGCGCGACCTTGTGCGCACGCACCTCGCGCCGAACGAGAAGGGAACGCGCTAGAACAGCCCGCCCGGGCCTCCTATATGGGCGGGCCTCACGCGGAGGCGCCAGCGTTTCCAGCCATGCTCCCTGCCATCGACGACATCGCGGATAATTTCGAGCTTCTCGACGATTGGGAGGAGCGCTACCGCTATCTGATCGAACTCGGCCGGATGATGCCGGACCTGCCCGAGGCGGATCATGTCGAGGCGAACAAGGTTCAGGGCTGCGCGAGCCAGGTCTGGCTGAAGATGGCCCCTGCCGGGAGGGGACCCGGCGCGACCGTCCATTTCCTCGGCGACAGCGACGCGCATATCGTCCGCGGCCTCGTCGCGCTTCTCGTCGCGATGCTGTCGGGGCGGCCGGCGGCCGAGATCGCGGCGGCCGATCCCCTCGCCTTCTTCGATCGCCTCGGGCTCGGCCAGCATCTCACGCCGCAGCGCTCCAACGGGTTGCGCTCGATGGTCGAGCGCATCCGCGGCGAGGCCGGACGCATCGCCGCGGCCTGAGAGCGCGGCGGCGTTTCTCCCTTCATCGACGCGCCCCGTCTTTCCGGGGCGCCGGATGTCGCATCAGGCCGCTTCGGAAGGCGCGAACCAGGTCGCGATGCCGCGCGGGCCGTCCCGCCCCCTCGCCTCGTTCGACAGGCCGTAATGGCGGGCGAGATGGCCGAGCGCGAGCCGGATCACGATCTTGCCGGATCTCTGCGGCCAGCGGCGCTCGCGCTCGATCGTCTCGACGCCCTTGAGGAAGCCGCAGAGATCGAGCAGGAGACCGGCGAAATCGGCCCCGACCTCCGCGAGCGCCGTCCGCACGCGCTGGCGCGCGGCGATCACGGTATCGGTCGCTCCGGCCGGATCGCGCCAGCCCCCGGCCCCTCCCCCCACCGCGCCGTCCCAGCGTGCCGTCACACCCGGCAGAAGGCCGGCGAAGGTAAGGTCCCGGCGCAGGCGCTCGCCGGCCTCGAAGGAGGCCGCGTCGATGAGCGGCTCGCCGTCCGGCCCGCGCCGCCGGCGCAGCCAGGCGAGCGGACTCTCGCGCCGGTTGAGCGCAACTTCCTCCGCGCCGCCGTCTTCCGGCATCGCGACCTTTTCCACCTCCCGATGCTGCCGGCCGAAAACCTCGCCCTCCCCCTCCCGCCGGGCCCGATCGCGGGCGAGCCGCGCCCGGCCCACCTCCGAGATCGCGAAGGCGCCGTTCCGCTCTCCCCTCGCGACGAGATCGAGCCTCGCCAGTTCCTCGAGGCTCGCCCTCGGATAGGAGCCCCGCCCGAGCGAGATGCCGCCCCGTGCCCCCTGTAGGATGACGTGGTCCTCCCGGCTCGGGTCCGGCCTCGCCGTCATCCCCGGCTCGGACAAGGCCGCGAGGAGGCGAAGTGCCGCCCTGCCCGGCGCCTCCCCCTTCCCTTCGCGCATTCTCGACGGGGCGTGCCGGGCCATACATGTTCCTCTTTTGTTCTAACGACCCCTGTCTAGGATTATCATCCTCAGATTGTCAATATTATAATCCTCCCGTCCTGCGTGTACGCCGGCCGGATTGCTCCCGGCGTTGATTTCGCTGGGAGGCGTGCGCATGAGGGCCCGCCCCGCCGGTCGAACCGGCCTCTCCTTCGAGAACGATCCCCATGGATGCGCCCGCCCGCCCGCTCGCCGTCACCGGCGCCCCCCCGCGCGCCGAGGCGCGGCCGGCGCCCTTCACGCTCCACGGCGTCGAGGTGCGGGACGATTTCGCCTGGCTGAAGGCCCCCAACTGGAAGGAGGCACTGAAGGACCCCGCCCGCATGCCGGGCGAGATCGTGGCGCATCTGGAGGCCGAGAACACCTATACGGACACGGCCTTCGCCGGGCTCGCGCCGCTCCGCGAGGCCCTCGTCCGGGAGATGCGGGGGCGCATCAAGGAGGACGAATCGACCGTGCCGGCGCCGGACGGCCCCTATGCCTATTACGCCCGCTATCGGGACGGCGGCGAATACCAGATCCTTTGCCGCATTCCCCGCGAGGGCGGGCCCGAGCAGGTGCTGCTGGATGGCGACGCCGAGGGCGAGGACGAAGCCTATTTCGATCTCGGCGAGGCCCCGCACTCGCCCGACCATTCGCTCCTCGCCTGGAGCGCCGACCTCACCGGCGCGGAACTCTACACGATCCGGGTGCGCGACCTCGCCAGCGGCGAGGACCTTGCGGATGTCGTCGCGGGGACGGCCGGCGAGATCGTCTGGGCCGCCGATTCGCGCTCGTTCTACTATGTCGAGGTGGACGACAATCACCGTCCGGTCCGCGTGCGCTGTCACCGCCTCGGCACGGACCAGGCGGAGGACGCGCTGGTCTACGAGGAGGCGCAACCGGGCTGGTTCGTCTCGATCGAGGAGACGACTTCCCGCCGCTTCATGGTGATCTCGATCAGCGATCACGAGACCGGGGAGAACTGGCTCGTCGAGCTGGATCGCCCGCCGGCCCCCCGCCTTGTCGCCGCCCGCACGCCGCTCGTGCTCTACGATGTCGACCATCGCGGCGACGATCTCGTCATCCTCACCAACGATGCGGGGGCAGAGGATTTCAAGATCGTCCTCGCGCCGCTCTCCGATCCCGCCCGCGCAAATTGGCGCGACCTCGTGCCCCACCGCCCCGGCACGATGATCCTCGCCGTGACCGCCCTCGCCCGCCATCTCGTCCGGCTGGAGCGGGAGAACGCCAATCCGCGCCTCGTCGCGCGCGACATGGAGACGGGCGAGGAGCATGCGGTCTCCTTCGCCGAGGAAGCCTATGCCCTCGGCTACGAGCCGGGATTCGAATTCGACACGACGAGCATCCGCTTCGTCTATTCCTCGATGACGACGCCGGCCGAGACCTACGACTACGACCTCGTCACGCGCGAGCGAATCCTGCGCAAGCGCCAGGAAGTGCCGAGCGGCTTCGACGGCAGCCGCTACGTCACCCGCCGCATCTTCGCCGCGGCACCCGACGGCGCGAGCGTGCCGGTTTCCCTCGTGCATCTCGCCGGCCTGCCGCTCGACGGCTCGGCGCCCTGCCTCCTCTACGGCTACGGCTCCTACGGCTCCTCGATCTCGGCCGCCTTCCGCACGAATCCGCTCTCGCTGATCGACCGCGGCTTCGTCTACGCCATCGCCCATATCCGCGGCGGCACGGAGAAGGGCTGGCGCTGGTATCTCGACGGCAAGCGGGAGAAGAAGCCGAACAGCTTCACCGATTTCGTCGCCTGCGCCGATGCCCTCGTCGCGGCGGGCCTCACCTCGCGCGGCCGGATCGTCGCCCAGGGCGGCTCGGCGGGCGGGATGCTGATGGGCGCGGTCGCCAATATCGGCGCCGACCGCTTCGCCGGCATCGTCGCCGACGTGCCCTTCGTCGACGTGCTCAACACGATGCTCGACGGCGAATTGCCGCTGACGCCGCCCGAATGGCCCGAATGGGGCAATCCGGCCGAGGACGAGGCCGCGTTCCGTACCATCCTCTCCTATTCGCCCTACGACAACGTGCACCCGCAGGCCTATCCGGCGATCCTGGCGCTCGGCGGCCTCACCGATCCGCGCGTGACCTACTGGGAGCCGGCGAAATGGGTGGCGCGGCTGCGCGCCACCATGACCGGCGGCGGCCCGGTCTTCCTGAAGATCAACATGGAAGCCGGCCATGGCGGGGCCGCCGGCCGCTTCGACCGCCTCGACGAGGTCGGGCTGATCTACGCCTTCGCGCTCCAGGCGGTCGGCAAGGGCTGGAGCATGTCCTGAAAGGAGGCGCCGGCGGCTTCAGCCGGCTCTCTCGCCTCCTCCGGCGAGGAAGGCCCGCAGATCTTCGAGCGAGGCGAAGCGGCGCAGGCCCGCCGGCGTCACGGCGTCGATGGAGCCGTCCGAGAACATCTTGTACTCGTTCCCGCCGGACGAATACTGGCCGACGAGCACGCGTTCCGGCGGCGCTTGCGGCGGCTCCGGGGAAGGTGCGGAGGGGGCTGCGGGCTCGGGCGGCGGCTCCTCGATCCGCTCCTCGAATGCGGGCGCGGCCTGCGCCGCCTCCTCCGCGGTCAGTTCCCCGATGGTGGCGAGGCGGTCGCGGATCCAGATCATCTCGTGGGCGATGCGCCCCAGGCGGTCCGCCGCAAGCGCGATGCCGAGGAGAACGGCGCCGCCGGACGCCCCCACCGTCCCGGAGATCACCATCGTCCAGCCGCGCTCGACCTGGACGATGGACATGCCGAACGCCATAGCCGCCAATCCGGTCGCGATCATTCCGACCGCCAGAATGCAGAGCAGGATGACCATCGCAGGGACCGAGGACACAGGAACCGAGGGAACGTCGAACCCGGCGACCTTAGGGAGGAAAGCCTCGCCTTGGCAACCAAGGGCGCTCTCGCTAAGTCGGAACCGCGCGCCGGGACCCGGAACCAACCGGGCCGAGACCGGTTCACCGCGTTCCAATTTCCAAGGAGAGCCCGATGAGCTTTACCCTGCCCGAACTGCCCTATGCTTATGACGCCCTCCAGCCCTACATGTCGAAGGAGACGCTCGAATTCCACCACGACAAGCATCACAAGGCTTACGTGGATAACGGGAACAAGCTGCTGGAAGGCTCCGAGCTTGCCGGCAAGAGCGTCGAGGAGATCGTGAAGGCGAGCTACGGCAAGAACCAGGCGCTCTTCAACAATGCCGGCCAGCATTACAACCACATCCATTTCTGGAAGTGGATGAAGCCGAAGGGCGGCGGAGCCATTCCGGGCGCGCTCCAGAAGCGCATCGATTCGGACCTTGGCGGCACCGAGAAGTTCAAGGCCGACTTCATCCAGGCCGGGATCGGCCAGTTCGGCTCGGGCTGGGCCTGGCTCGCGGTGAAGAACGGGAAGCTCGAGATCATGAAGACGCCGAACGGCGAGAATCCGCTCGTCCACGGCGCCTCCCCGCTCCTCGGCGTCGATGTGTGGGAGCATTCCTATTACATCGACTACCGCAACCGCCGGCCCGACTACCTGAAGGCGTTCGTCGAGAACCTCGTGAACTGGGAGCATGTCGAGGAGATGCTGGCCAAGGCGTCCTGAGGCGGATCGCGACGCGCCCCCTCCACCGCCCTTCGGGCGGTCCCCCTTCCCCGTTTCACGGGGGAGGATCCGAGGCGGCCCCGATCCTCCTCTCTCCATCGAGGTGACGCGGCCTTCGGCCCATGGCATGTCGGCGCCCTTCGGGCGTGACGATCGCCGCAACCACCGGG
>NZ_DAOLAJ010000044.1:29496-31143 GCF_035325185.1 Enterovirga sp.
TCGGCCCATGGCATGTCGGCGCCCTTCGGGCGTGACGATCGCCGCAACCACCGGGCCCGCTTTGTTCAAGAAGATCCTGTCGGTCGGCGGCTGGACCCTTGTCTCCCGCGTCACCGGTTTCCTCCGCGACCTCGTCATGGCCGCCGTGCTCGGCGGGGGGCCTGTGGCCGACGCCTTCGTCGTCGCCTTCCGGCTGCCGAATCACTTCCGCGCCATCTTCGGCGAGGGCGCCTTCAACTCCGCCTTCGTGCCGACCTATGGCGGCCTGCGCGAGAAGGCGGGCGATCTCGCCGCGAAGCTCTTCGCCGACCGCATCATGGCGCTGATGATCGCGATCCAGGCGGCGATCCTGGCCGCCGCGACCCTGTGGACTCCCTCCCTCGTCGGCCTTCTCGCGCCGGGCCTGCCGCCGGAGACATTCACCCTTGCGGTCGCCCTGACGCGGATCACCTTTCCCTATCTCTTCTTCATCACGCTGGTGACGCTGATCTCGGGGGTGCTCAACGCGCATGACCGCTTCTGGGCCGCCGCCGCCGCCCCGGTCCTGCTGAACCTCTCCATGGTCGCGGCGCTCCTCTGCGCCTTCCTGTTCCCGAGCGCCGGCTACGCGGCGGCCTGGGGCGTATCGGTCTCGGGGCTGCTGCAACTGCTTCTCGTCTGGTCCGATGCCTCGCGCGCCCGCATCGCGCCCAAGCCCGCCATGCCGAGGCGCGGGGCCGGGATGGGGCGCTTCTTCAAGCTTCTCGGTCCCGCCGTCGTGGGCTCGGCCGGGGTCCAGCTCGCCATGTTCGCCGACACGATCATCGCCTCCTCGCTGCCGACGGGCGCGCTCTCGGCCCTCTATTACGCCGAGCGCCTCTACCAGCTTCCGCTCGGCGTCGTCGGCATCGCGGCCGGGACGGTGCTCCTTCCCGAGATGACCCGCCGTATCGCGGCCGGCGACGTCGCGGGAGCCCATGCGGCCCAGAACCGCGCCGTCGGCCTCACCCTGGCCCTCGCGGCGCCCTGCGCGGTCGCCTTCGTCGTCCTGCCCGATCTCATCCTCGGCGCCCTGTTCCGGCGCGGCGCCTTCGACGCCGCCGCGGTGCAGCGCTCGGCCGCGGTGCTGGCGGCCTATGCGATCGCGCTTCCGGCTTCCGTCATCCTGCGGTCGGTCACGGCGAGCTTCTATTCCCGCCAGGACACGGCCACCCCGCTCTGGGCCTCCTTCGCCGGCTACGCGGTCAATATCGCGCTCAAGATCCTTCTCATCGGACGCTTCGGCGTCGTCGGGCTCGCGCTCGCGACCTCGGTCGGCGCCTGGACCAACGTCGTCATCCTCTGGGTGCTCGCGCTGAGGCGGGGCTTCGCCGGGCCCTCGCGCGCCCTGCTCCTGACCCTCGCGGCGATCGCCGCCGGCTGCGCCGTCCTCGCCCTGCTCGGCCTGTTCGGGCGCGGGCCCGCCGAGGCGTGGATCGCTCCCGTGGCCGGGCGCTTCACCGAGCTTGCGACGCTCGCGGTGCTGGGGCTCGCGGGGCTTCTCGCCTATGGCGTGGTCCTGCTCGGCCTCATGCGCGTCTCGGGAGTGCCGCTCCGGCGCTGAGAGCCCGCATTACCTTCCGCCGTAGGGGCCGCCTCCGGCGCGCGTGCGGACATAGGCGCGCAGCG
>NZ_DAOLAJ010000045.1:0-30937 GCF_035325185.1 Enterovirga sp.
GCCTTCGCCACCTCGACGCTGCTGACGAAGAACTCCTTCCTCGACGAGATCCGCAAGCAATACGTCCTGACCGCCCGGATGAAGGGCCTCTCGGAGCGGCAGGTGCTCTACGGCCATGTCTTCCGCAACGCCATGCTGATCATGGTAGCGGGCTTTCCGGCCGCCTTCATCGGCGCGTTTTTCGCCGGCTCCCTCCTGATCGAGCAGATCTTCTCGCTGGACGGGCTCGGGCTCCTGTCCTTCGAATCCATCGTCAAGCGCGATTATCCGGTCGTCTTCGCGACGCTCTACATCTTCTCGCTGGTCGGGCTCCTCGTGAACCTCCTCTCGGACATGATCTATACTTGGATCGATCCGCGCATCGATTTCGAGACGAGGGATTCGTGAGCGGCATCGTCCCGGCCGAACTGTCCCCCGTGCCTCCGCCTTCGCCCGCGGGCTCGGCGGATGCGCCGCCGCCCTTGGCCGAGGGCGGGCGCGTCTCGCCGCTCACCCGCCGGCGCTGGGCCAATTTCCGCGCCAACAAGCGCGGCTACTGGTCCTTCTGGATCTTCCTCCTGCTGTTCGGCCTCAGCCTCTTCGCCGAGGTGATCGCCAACGACCGGCCGATCGTCGCGAGCTACAAGGGCGAGTTGCTCTTTCCGATCCTGAAGGATTATCCCGAGGAGAA
Organism: Enterovirga sp.; assembly: GCF_035325185.1. Lineage (GTDB taxonomy): Bacteria > Pseudomonadota > Alphaproteobacteria > Rhizobiales > Beijerinckiaceae > Enterovirga. The sequence goes on from NZ_DAOLAJ010000045.1 coordinate 671, forward strand.
GTTCGGCGGCTTCCTCGCCTATACCGTCTTCCGCAATCCCGAGATCCGGAAGGAGATCGCCGAGCACGGCTGGGCGATCTGGCCGCCGATCCGCTTCTCCTACGACACCGAGCGCTCCTATCCGCCTGCCCCGGCCCCCGCGCCGCCGACCTGGAGCCTCGACGGGAAGCTATGCGCCGAGAGCCTGCGCCAGACCACGGGCCGGGAGGGCGGCACCTGTCGGGACATCGAATGGAACTGGCTCGGCACCGACGGCAACAACCGCGACGTGCTCGCCAACATCATCTACGGCTTCCGTCTCTCCGTCGTCTTCGCGCTGATCCTGACGGTCTTTTCCTCCGCCATCGGCATCCTGGCGGGGGCCGTGCAGGGCTATTTCGGGGGCTGGGTCGATCTTCTCTTCCAGCGCCTCATCGAGGTCTGGACGGCGGTGCCGGCGCTCTATCTCCTCATCATCGTCGCGGCCGTGCTGACGCCGAGCTTCTTCATCCTGCTCGGCATCCTGCTCCTGTTCTCCTGGGTGTCTCTGGTGGGGGTCGTGCGGGCGGAGTTCCTGCGGGCGCGGAATTTCGAATATGTCCGCGCGGCGCGGGCGCTCGGCCTCTCCAACGCGACCATCATGTTCAAGCACCTCCTGCCGAACGCGATGGTCGCGACGCTGACCTTCCTGCCCTTCCTCCTCAACGGCGCCATCGCGACCCTGACCTCGCTCGACTTCCTCGGCTTCGGCCTGCCGCTCGGCTCGCCCTCGCTCGGCTCTCTCCTGGCCCAGGGCAAGGAGAATCCCCAGGCCCCCTGGCTCGGCCTCACGGCCTTCGCGGTGGTCTCCGTCATGCTGAGCCTCCTCATCTTCACGGGCGAGGCAATCCGCGACGCGTTCGACCCGAGGAAGAGCTTCGGATAGGATGGGACGAAGGATGCGGCCATGAACAAGATCGTGCGGGAGCATTATCCGGTCTCGAAGCTGCCGGAGGACTTGCGGGCGGGGCTCGATCAGGTGGATTCGGTCCGCATCACCGTGGAGGTGCTGTCTCCCGCGGGGGGAGAAGACCGCCCCCTGACCCGCATCATGGAAGAAATGCGAGCCTGCCGCCGCTCCGATATCGACCCTGTCGGGCGGATTCGAGAGATTCGCGACGAATGGCATCGCAGGCAGGATTTGATTGAACGGATCAGACGTGGCACCCTCGAATAGTCCACGTCTCTACATTGATGCGAATGTCTTCATCTACGCGCTGGAGGTCGAAAGCGCGGAGGGAAACCTCGCGAGGCTCTGGCTGTCGCGCGTCGATCGAGGGGATGTTCCGGCCTTGACCAGCGAGCTGACGCTTCTCGAGGTGCCGCCGCATCCCATTGCGAAGCGCGACGGCCGTCTGGTCGACGGATACAAGCGCTTCCTGAGGGATCGGGACACGCTCCGGGTCGTGCCCGTCACCCTCGATATCCTTTATGGGGGGGCGGATCTCAGGGCCCTGCACCGAAGCGAGACGCCGGACGCCATTCATGCGGCAACGGCTCAATGGGGCAATTGCCCGGCCTTTCTCACCAACGACATCCGCATCAGGTTGCCAGCCGGCACGGTGCGGCGAGGCTTGAGCGATGTCGGGTGACGGCTTTCCGTTGACCGCCCCCCTCCTGTCCGTCCGCGACCTCTCGGTCGCCTTCCGCTCCCGCGGGCTGCGGGGCGAGACGATCGAGGCACTCGCCGTCGATCGCGTCTCCTTCGATGTCGCGGCGGGAGAGACGGTGGCGCTCGTCGGGGAATCGGGTTCGGGCAAGTCCGTCACCGCGCTTTCGATCCCGCGCCTCCTGCCCTATCCGGCGGCCCATCATCCCTCGGGGCGCATCCTGCTCGAGGGGCGCGACCTCCTCGCCGCGAGCGAGGAGGAGATGCGGCAGGTGCGCGGCGACGACGTCACCATGGTCTTCCAGGAGCCCATGACCTCGCTGAACCCGCTTCATACGGTCGAGACGCAGATCGGTGAGATCCTCGCCCTCCATCGCGGCCTCGATGCGCGTCGTGCGCGCGAGCGGACGCTGGAACTCCTGGAACTGGTCGGCATCCGCGAGCCGCAGACGCGCCTGTCCTCGTTTCCGCATCAGCTTTCCGGCGGCCAGCGCCAGCGGGTGATGATCGCGATGGCGCTGGCCAACGAGCCGAAGCTCTTCATCGCGGACGAGCCGACCACCGCCCTCGACGTCACCGTGCAGGCCCAGATCCTGGCGCTCCTCGCCGATCTGAAGGCGCGCTCGAACATGGCGATGCTCTTCATCACCCACGATCTCGGCATCGTGCGCCGGATCGCGGACCGGGTCTGCGTGATGACGAAGGGCCGGATCGTCGAGACGGGCCCGACCGCCGAGATCTTCGCCCGCCCGCGGCACGACTACACGCGGGCGCTGCTCGCGGCGGAGCCGAAGGGCCGCGCGAGCCCGGTCCCGGACGGCGCGCCGATCCTGCTGGAGGCGGGGCCGATCAAGGTCCATTTCCCGATCCGGCGCGGCTTCCTGCGGCGGACGATCGGCCACGTGAAGGCGGTCGACGGCGTCTCGGTGAGCCTGCGCGAGGGCGAGACGCTCGGGATCGTCGGCGAATCGGGTTCGGGCAAGACGACGCTCGGCCTCGCGCTCCTGCGCCTGACGCGCTCGGAGGGGCCGATCGTCGTCCTCGGGCGCGAGATCCAGGGGCTCGCGGCCAAGGCGCTTCGCCCGCTCAGGCGCGAGATGCAGATCGTCTTCCAGGATCCCTACGGCTCGCTCTCCCCGCGCCTGACGGTCGGGCAGATCGTGGAGGAGGGGCTGCTCGTCCAGCAGCGGCAGACCACGCGCGGGGAGAGGCGGGCCGTCGTCGCCGCCTCCCTCGCCGATGTCGGGCTCGACCCGGCCGCCATGGACCGCTACCCGCACGAATTCTCGGGCGGCCAGCGCCAACGCATCGCCATTGCCCGCGCCATGGTGCTGGAGCCCCGGCTCGTCGTGCTGGACGAGCCGACCTCGGCCCTCGACATGTCGGTCCAGGCGCAGATCGTGACGCTGCTGCGGCGTCTCCAGGCAGCGCGCAGGCTGGCCTATCTCTTCATCAGCCACGACCTGAAGGTCGTCCGCGCCCTCGCCAACCGCGTCCTCGTGATGCAGGACGGACGCGTCGTCGAAGAGGGGCCGACCGAGCGCATCTTCGAGGCGCCGGCCCGCGACTACACCAAGGCTCTCATCGCCGCCGCCTTCGCCCATGAGGCGGCCTCTGCCGGGACGGTCCGCCAATGACCCGTGCGCTTCTCGTCGTTCTTGATTCGGTCGGCATCGGGGGCGCCCCCGACGCTGCCGCCTATGACGATGTCGGGGCCGACACGGTCGGCCATATCGCGGAAGCTTGCGCGCGGGGGGAGGGCGACCGGCCGGGCCTGAGGCAGGGTCCTCTCGCGCTGCCGAACCTTGCCGGCCTCGGCCTCGGCCTCGCCTGCGAGGGCGCGGCGGGGCGTGTTCCTCCCGGGCTCGGGGCGCCCCCGGCCCTGCGGCGTGCCTGGGGCTTCGCCCGCGAGACGGCGCGGGGCAAGGACACGGTCTCGGGGCATTGGGAGATGGCCGGCCTGCCGCTGCTCTCGGGTTTCGGCTATTTCCCGGCGAGCTGCCCGGCCTTTCCTCCGGCGCTCACGCAGGCGCTGGTCGAGGAGGCGGGCCTGCCCGGCATTCTCGGCGACAGGCATGCCTCCGGCACGGCGGTTCTCGACGAGTTGGGCGAGGAGCATCTGCGGACGGGCAAGCCCATCTGCTATACCTCGGTGGACAGCGTCTTTCAGATCGCCGCCCACGAGGAGGCTTTCGGCCTCGCCCGTCTCTACGAGACCTGCCGGATCGCCCGGCGCCTCTGCGATCCGCTCCATATCGGGCGCGTCATCGCCCGGCCTTTTCTCGGCGCACCCGATACCGGCTTCGTCCGCACGCCGCACCGGCGCGACTTCGCCTTGCCGCCCCCCGGCGAGACGCTTCTCGACCGCGCCGCAGGGGCGGGCCGCGAGGTGGTGACCATCGGCAAGATCGGCGACATCTTCGCCCATCGCGGCACCGGGCGCGAGATCAAGACGGCGGATAACGAGGCGGGCATCCGGGCGATCCTCGAGACGATGCCGGCTCTCGCCGACGGCGGCTTCGCCTTCGCCAATCTCGTCGATTTCGACACCGAGTACGGCCATCGCCGGGACGTCGCCGGATATGCCGCCGCTCTCGAAGCCTTCGACCGGCGCCTGCCCGCGATCGCGGGCACGCTGCGGCCGGGCGACCTTGCGATCGTGACCGCCGATCACGGCAACGATCCGACCTTCCGCGGAACCGACCATACGCGCGAGCAGGTGCCGGTCCTCGCCTTCGGCCCCGGCCTCGCGCCCGGCTCTTTCGGGGCGCGCGAGAGCTATGCGGATATCGGCGCGACGCTCGCCGCCCATCTCGGCCTCCAGCCGCTCGGGGCGGGGGCGGCGTTCCCCCTCGTCATTCCCGGCGGCCCGTAGGCCGGAAAGGGAATCCAGGGCCGTGCGAGCCCTCCCGGATCCCCTTCCCCTCCGCACGGCGTGGGTTGGCGCTACAGCGCTTCCCCCCGCATCAGCCGGGGCGCGCGGGCGGTGGTTCCGGCGGCCTGCGCCGCGAAGAGGCCCTTCATCGCGGAGCGGTCGACGAGGCCGAGCCCGAGGTCGCGCAGCAGGCGGGTGGCCGTGCCGTCGCGCGAGAACAGCCGGTTGAGGCCGTCCGTCAGCGTCGCGAGCAGGACGGCATCGAGGCGGCGGCTGCGCTCATAGGCCCGCAGCACCTCCTCGCCGCCGGGATCGAGGCCGAGCCGCGCGGCATCGACCACCTGCTCGGCCAGGGCCGCGGCATCGGCGAGGCCGAGATTGAGCCCCTGGCCGGCGAGCGGATGGATCTGGTGCGCCGCGTCTCCGAGAAGAGCGAGGCGGGGCGCGACGAAGGCGCGCGCGAGCCCGACCGCGAGGGGAAAGCCGCCGAGCGGCGTCTCGCGCCGGATCTCGCCGAGATCGGGGCCGAAGCGCTCGGCCAGGGCCGCGTCGGCGGCCTCGGGATCGGCGAGGAGCGCGCGGGCGCGCCTCTCCTCCTCCGACCAGACGATGGAGGAGCGGTGCGGCAGGCTCCGGCCGGGCCCGGCGAGGGGCAGGATCGCGAAGGGGCCGGCGGGCAGGAAATGCTGGACCGCGACGCCCTCGTGGTCCCGCTCGTGCGCGACGGTTGCGACGAGGGCCGTCTGGCCGTAGCGCCGGCCGACCCAGCCGATCCCGGCGGCCTCGCGCAGGCGCGAGCGCGCGCCGTCGGCGGCCACCAGCAGCGAGGCCGTCTGCCGCCCGCCGGCGACATCGGCCTCGATTCGCCCGGCCGAGGCGGCGGCCTCCTCGACCGTCCCGGCCAGGATCGCGATTCCCGCCGTGCGGCAGGCGGCCTCGAGGGCACCCGCGATCGGGCCCGCTTCCAGCAGGAAGCCGAGCGTTTCGTCCTCGCGCGGACGGAAGCGGAGATAATCGGGGCGGATCGCGTCCCCGGGCCGGCTGTCGGTGATCCGCATGGCCGCAATCGGCTGGGCCTTCGGCGCGAGGTCTCTCCACAGGCCGAGCGCCTCCAGCATCGCCTGCGAGCCGGGGGAAATCGCATAGGCGCGCCGGTCCGCCGCGCCGCTTCCCGGCCGCGGCTCGGCGACGGTGACCGAGACGGCCGCGCCTGCGCCCTGGCGCAAAGCCAGGGCCAGGGCCAGGCTGGAGATGCCTCCGCCCGCGATCAGGATCCGCCAGGGGGGCGGAGAAGGCGATGCGACCGTCATGGAAGGGACGTCGCAACGGCGGCAGCCTACGTCAAGGCATGGCAGCCGCGGCCATGTGCATCGAGACTCGGCGCCGGCCGATCTTGTGTTGCGGCTTCCGAACGCGCATATCGAGGCCGGGAGGTTGGCGGGGGACGTTTCACTCGCCAACCGGGTCAGGTCCGGAAGGAAGCAGCCCTAACGAGACCGAGCGGGTCTTCGTCCAGCCTCCCACCCGGCCCGGTGTCCGGGCGCCAGCCCGGCATCCGGGCTCCATGCCCCTTGTCCGGGCTTCCTGCCGGCTCGCGGGATTTCGGCTTCCGGGACCGGCAGCACCCGGCAGATGGGGCGATCCGCATTATCGATGAGCGAGATTCGGGACGGCGAGCCTGCGGGCGGCGATGACGGTCAGGCGGGCTTTGCCGGTTTCGAGCCGCCCTCCGTCCCGCAGCCCGGCCATTATCGCGTCCTCGCCCGCAAATACCGTCCGCAGAGCTTCGCCGACCTGATCGGCCAGGAGGCGATGGTGCGGACCGTCCGCAACGCCTTCGCCTCGGGCCGCATTCCGCAGGCCTGGATGCTGACGGGCGTGCGCGGGGTCGGCAAGACGACGACCGCGCGCATCCTCGCCCGCGCCCTCAACTACGACACCGGCGCGCCGGGCGCGGGCCCCTCCATCGACATGCCGGATCTCGGCATCCATTGCCGGGCGATCATGGAATCGCGGCACATGGACGTGCTGGAGATGGACGCCGCCTCCCATACCGGCGTCGAGAACATCCGCCAGATCACGGACGGGGTCCGCTACGGGCCGAGCGAGGCGCGCTACAAGGTCTATATCATCGACGAGGTGCACATGCTCTCGCCGGCGGCCTTCAACGCCTTCCTGAAGACGCTGGAAGAGCCGCCGCCACACGCGAAATTCATCTTCGCGACGACCGAGATCAGGAAGGTCCCGGTCACGATTCTCTCGCGCTGCCAGCGCTTCGACTTGCGCCGCGTCGAGAGCGGCACGCTGATCGCCCATCTCGGCCGCATCTGCGCCGCAGAGAAGGTCGAGGCGGAGGCCGCCGCGCTCGCCGCCATCGCCCGCGCGGCCGAGGGCTCGGTGCGCGACGCGCTCTCGCTGCTCGACCAGGTGGTCGCGCACGGGGCCGGGCAGGTGAGCGAGGAGGGCGTGCGCGGCATGCTCGGCCTCGCCGACCGCGCCCAGGTGGTCGACCTGTTCGAGGCGGTGATGCGGGGCGACGTGCCGGCCGCCTTCGCGCTGCTTCGCGCGGGCTATGATTCGGGAGCCGATCCGCGCCAGATGCTGGAGGATCTCGCCTCCTTCACCCATCTCGTGACCCGGATGAAGATCGTGCCCGAGGCCGGCGACGATCCCGGCCTCGCGGAGGCCGAGCGGGTCCGCGGGCGCGATTTCGCCGCGAGGCTTGGGGTGCGGGCGCTCTCCCGCGCCTGGCAGATCCTGCTCAAGGCGGTGCCGGAGGTCGGCGCGGCGCAAAGGCCGCTCGCGGCGGCCGAGATGGCGCTCGTGCGCCTCGCCTATGCCGCCGACCTGCCGAGCCCCGACGAGATCCTGCGCAGCCTGCGGGGCGAAGGCGCGCCGGCGGCCCCCGCCGGCGGCCCCTCGCGGCCCCTGCCGGGCGGCGGGGCGGCCCTGGCCGTGGCCCGGCCCGTGCCTCAGGCCGTCGAGCCTTCCGCCCGGCTCGATCCGACCCCGGCACCCGCCTCGCAGGCGTCGGGTCTCGTGCTTCGCCGTTTCGAGGATGTGGTGGCCCTGGCCGGGGAGAGGCGGGACGTCCGTCTCAAGACGGCGCTCGAGCGCGACGTGCGGCTCGTCCATTTCGAGGAGGGCCGCATCGAGATCGCGCTGACGGAGGCGGCTTCGTCCGGCCTTCCGGGCGAGCTTTCGAAGGCTCTCCAGGACTGGACCGGGCGGCGCTGGATGGTCGGGCTTTCGAAGGAGGCCGGGCAGCCGACCATCGCCGAGGAGCGTCGGCGGCGCGAGAGCGAGAGGCGTCAGGACGCGGTCGGCCATCCCCTGGTCCAGGCGGTGCTCCAGAGCTTTCCCGGCGCGCAGGTGGTGGATGTGCGCGAGCGCCCTCCCGAGCCGGCGGAGGAGCCGCATCCCGATCCCGGGCCCGCCGATGACGGCGAGCGGGACGACGACGAGATCTGAGGCGCAGCCTCTGGAGCATGATCCCGAAAAGTGGATGCCGGTTTTTGGAAAAGATCATGCTCAAGCAAAAGGTGTTGGAGGACGAGATGAAGGACATCATGGGGCTGATGAAGCAGGCTCAGGGCCTGCAAAAGAAAATGGCCGATGCCCAGGCCGAGCTGGATACGCTCGAAGTCGAGGGCGTATCGGGCGGCGGCGTCGTGAAGGTGGTCTCGACCGCGAAGGGCGTGGTCAAGGCTATCTCGATCGACGCCTCCCTCATGGTGCCGGACGAGAAGGAGATCCTGGAGGATCTCGTCATCGCGGCCCTCAACGACGCCCGCGGCAAGGCCGAGCGTCTCGTCGCCGAGAAGATGGGGCAACTCACCGCCGGCCTGCCGCTGCCGCCCGGCCTCAAGCTGTTCTGAGCCGATGGCGCAGGGCATTGCGGGGCCGGAGATCGAGCGGCTGATCCAGCTTCTCGCCCGGCTGCCGGGCCTCGGCCCCCGTTCCGCCCGCCGGGCCGCGCTGCATCTCATCGCGCGGCGCGAGCAATTGCTGAGCCCGCTCGCCGATGCGATGGCGGTGGCGCGCGAGCGGATCGCCGTCTGCTCGACCTGCGGCAATCTCGATACGAGCGATCCCTGCACCATCTGCCGCGACCCGAGCCGCGATCCTGCGATCCTTGTCGTGGTCGAGGGCGTCTCGGACCTCTGGGCGCTGGAGCGCGCGGGGGCGGTGAGGGCCGGCTATCATGTCCTCGGCGGGGTGCTCTCGCCCCTCGACGGCGTGCGGCCGGAGCATCTGTCGCTCGACCGGCTCGTCGCCCGCGCGGCGAAGCCCGAGACGCGCGAATTGATCCTCGCCCTCTCGGCCACCGTCGACGGCCAGACGACCGCCCATTACGTGACCCAGCTCGTCTCCCATCTTCCCGTCCGCGTGACTCGCCTCGCCCATGGCGTGCCGATCGGCGGGGAGCTGGATTATCTCGATGAGGGAACGCTCACGGCCGCCCTCAGGCAGCGCACGCCGCTATAGGGCCTTTCAGGCCAGAGCCGCGAGGCCCTCGGCATCGACATTCGCGCCGCAGACGAGAACGCCGATCCTCTCGCCGGAAGCCGGCCTGTAGGCGCCGCACAGAAGGGCGGCGAGGGCGGCCGCTCCGCCGGGCTCGACCGCGATCCGGCACTCGCGCCAGAGCGCCCGCCGCGCTTCGACGATCGCAGCATCCGGCACGAGCGCGACATGATCCACCGTCTCCCGGCAGATGCCGAAGACGAGATCGCCGACATTGCTGGCGCCGAGCGAATCGGCGGCGATCGATTCGACCGGCACGTCCACCGGGCCTCCGGCCGCGAGCGCCGCATGGAGCGCGCAGGATCCCTCCGGCTCGACCGCGACCACCCGCTTGCCCCTGCCCGCCCAGAAGGAGGCCATGCCCGCGACGAGCCCCCCGCCGCCTGACGCCACGAGGATCGTGTCGAGGTCGGGCTCGTCCTCGTCCCATTCGAGCGCCACGGTGCCCTGGCCCGCAATGGTTCCGGCCGCCGCGAAGGGATGGACGCGGAGCGCGCCGCTCGCCGCCACATGGCGATCGCAGGCCTCCTGCGCATCGGCATAGCGCGCGCCGCCGATCACGACCTCCGCGCCTTGCCGGCGGATCGCCTCGATCTTCGCCGGGCTGGAGATCGCGGGAACGAAGATGCGTGCCGCATGGCCGAGCCGCCGGGCCGCATAGGCGACGGCCGCACCGTGATTGCCGCCCGAGGCCGCTGCGACCCCCGCCGCCGGCACGGTCTCCGACAGCATCGTGTTGAAGGCGCCCCGCGTCTTGAACGAGCCGGCATGCTGGAGGAATTCGAGCTTGAGGCTCAGCCGGCCCGGCAGCCCGAAGGTGTCCGGGCCCGGCCGCAAGACGGGCGTGCGCCGGATGCGACCGGCGATTCGCGCATGGGCGGCGGTGATCGTCTCGCGGGGGAGGGGGGCGGCCATGTCGCTCGTCCTCACTTGCCCTGGCGTGGCGGCGACCAGGTCATCCTGGCCTGGTGGCTCGCGCTCTCGCCGGGCTTGAGGAAGGTCATGGAGGCGCGGTCGGCGAGGCGGCCGGAGGCATCCTCCCAATCGGCATGAGCGCTCCAGGCTTCGAGCGAGAGAAAAGGCGCGTCGGGTTTCGACCAGACGGCGAGATGGGGCAGGCCCTCGCAGGACAGGCGGATCGCGCCGCCGCTCGGCCCGGCAAAGGCGAGGCCGTGGCTCTGCGCGTCGAGGAAGACCAGCGCCTCGGCGAAGAGATCCGGCGAGAGGGGCAGGATGTTGTCCTGGAGCGGCACGCGGCGGGTCTTGCGCGACAGCAGTCCGCCCGGCGCGATCTCGGGAACCTTCGGGATTTCCGGCTTGTCGAAGAGGACGCGATGACCCTCCTTGCCGCCGCCGTCGAGCGGCCAGGGAAAGGCGGGATGGACGCCGAGCCCATAGGCCATGATCTCCTGGCCCCGGTTGGTGACGGTAAAATCCTGCACGAGGCTGTCCGCCGTCAGGGAGACCGCGATCTCGAGGGCGAAGCGATAGGGATAGGCGGCCAGCGTTTCCTTGCTGTCGGTCAGTTCGAGGCGTGCGGCGGCCTCGCTCCGCTCGACGAGGCGGAAAGTGCTCGTGCGGGCGAAGCCGTGCTGGGGCATGGGATGGTCCTTGCCCCCGACCCGGATGACGCCGCCCTTCGAGGCGCCGACCAGCGGGAACAGGATCGGCGCGCGATAGGACCAGTGGGCCGGATCGCCCTGCCAGAGCAATTCGCGATCCGCGATGCGCCAGGAGAGCGGCTCGGCGCCCCGGAGCGCGATCGTGGCCCGGGCCGCCCCCGCGGCAAGCTCGATGGTTTCGGCGGAGGAATCTGTCATCGGCGCTCCAGCATGGACGGCGCCCGGTCTTCCCGCTTTCGCGGCCGGATGCAAGCGCGAGCCCGGTCGGGCCGCTCAGCCGGCCGGCTCGGCGGCGGGTGCTTCGTCGAGCTTCTCGCGGAGCATGGCGACGGCATCGGCCACCTTTTCCCTGAAATGCACGCGCGGCGGCTTCACGCCGTGCAGCAGCAGGACGCGGCGGACGGCCTGGTTCGCGCCCGCGATATAGACGGCGACGCGGCGGCGGCCCGCCTTGCGCACGAAGCCCTCGATGGTCGCCGCTCCCGTCGAGTCCAGGAAGGGGACCGAGGAGAGGTCGATGACATAGGCTTTCGGATGCTCGCCGATCCGGTCGAGCGCGGTGCCGACAGCCGAGGCCGCGCCGAAGAAGAACGCCCCGGAAATGCTCACCACCATGACGTCCGTGCTCGCGGGGCCGCCATAGGCGGGGCGCCCGCCTTCCGAGCTGGGCAGGTCCGGCCTGTCCTCGTCGATCACCGATTGGCCGGTCTCGATCTCCACCTCCCGCGCCATGCGGTGCAGGAACAGGAGCGCGGAGAGGGCGAAGCCGACCAGGATGCCCTCCGTCAGGTCGCGGAAGATCACGAGGAGGAAGGTCACGAGCAGCACGGCCGCGTCGCCCCGCGAGGTCCGCAGAAGGGCGGCGAATTCGTGCTTCTCGGCCATGTTCCAGGCGACGACCGCGAGCACGCCCGAGAGCGCCGCGAGCGGGATGTAGGAGGCGAGCGGCGCCGCCACGAGAATGAAGGCCAGGAGGAAGACCGAATGCAGCATGCCCGCGACCGGCCCGCGCGCGCCCGAGCGGACATTGGTCGCGGTGCGGGCGATGTTGCCTGTCACGCAGAAGCCGCCGAACAGGGGCGAGGCGATGTTGGCGAGCCCCTGCGCCACCAATTCGCAATTCGAGCGGTGCCGTCGCCCGGTCATCGAATCGGCGACGACCGCCGAGAGCAGGCTCTCGATGCAGCCGAGAAGGGCGAACGAGACCGCGCTCGGCAGCATCTCGACGATCCGGGCCGGGGAGAGGTCCGGCAGGTGCGGCGTGGGCAGGCTCTGCGGGATGCCGCCGAACCGCGTGCCGATGGTCTCGATGGAGAGGCCCAGCGCCGTGGCCGCGACGGAGGCCGCTCCGACCGCGATGATGAAGGCCGGCCAGTGGGGGCGGTAGCGCCGGATGAGGACGATCAGCCCGATCGTCGCGGCGGCGACGGCGACCGCGGCAGGGGTCGCGGTCGGGAGCGCCGCGGCGATCGCCTGGAGCTTCGGCAGGAGGGGACCCGGCTCCTTGTCGAGGGCGAGGCCGAGCAGCTCCTTGAGCTGGCTCGCGAAGATGATGACCGCGATCCCCGCCGTGAAGCCGACCGTCACGGGATAGGGGATGTACTTGATGAAGGTGCCGAGCCGCAGGAGCCCGATCGCCGACAGCATCAGGCCGGACAGGAAGGTCGCGAGAAGCAGGCCGTCGAGGCCGTGCTGGGCGATGGTCGCCGAGACGAGGACGATGAAAGCCCCCGCCGGCCCCCCGATCTGGAACCGGCTGCCCCCCAGCGCCGAGACGATGAAGCCGCCGATGACCGAGGTATAGAGCCCCCGGTCGGGGGTCGTGCCCGAGGCGATGGCGATCGCCATCGAGAGCGGCAGCGCCACGATGGCGACCGTGAGGCCGGCGATGGCGTCGGCCTTGAAGCTCGCGAGGCTGTAGCCTTCCCGCAGGACGGTGAGGAGCTTGGGGGTATAGAGTTCGACGAAATTCGTCTTCGCGGTCGCGGCGGCCATGGTCCGTCTTCCTGATCCCCGTGGGGAAGGGAGTCGCGGACGGCGCGGGCCGGCCGCGGCGTTCTCGGAAAGGGTCAGGGCGGCGCCTTGAGCCGCACCCCGCGGCCGCGGCCCGTGCTCGCGGCATTGTCGCCGATCAGTTCGATCCCGGCCCGGTCCAGCGCCTCGACAACCTTGGTGAGGGATTCGATCACGCCTCGGACATTGCCGTCGCTGCTCTCCATCCGCTGGATCGTCGGCACCGAGACGCCCGACATCTCGGCCAGCCTGCGCTGGTCGATCCCGAGCAGGGCGCGCGCGGCGCGCATCTGGGCGGCGGTCATCATGGGCAAGATCACATGCCGAATGGGACGATGAATATGCGTCGCATCATAATTGATGTCCAGGACATCATGATTGCTTTTTATGATGCACAGACCCGCGCCGCCCTTTCCCTCCCCCCACGAAGTGGTGGGGAGGGTCGAGTCGCGCCGAAGGCGCGACCGGGGTGGGGGGCGCCGACGCGAGCACCCGGCCGGGAAGAAAGGCGTCGAGCCCCCCGCCCGGCTCGGCCTTCGGCCGAGTCCGCCCTCCCCACCGCAAGCGGGGGGAGGATGGAGCAGGCGGCTATCGCCATGCGTGAATCCGATAGCCGCTGCGCTCCGGACGGGATGTCGGGAAAGAGCCTTTCTCCCGCTCGCCCTGGACGCGGGAGAAGAGCGCTCAGCCTCTGCGCAGCGCGTTCAGAACCTTGCCGCCGGGGCGGCCGGTGGGGGTCATGCCGAGGCGGCGCTCGACGTCCTTGATGGCGTCGCGCGTCTTCTGGCCGATGCGCCCGTCCGGCTCGCCGATGTCGTAGCCGCGCCGGGACAGCAGCACCATCAATTCGCGCCGCTCCTCGCGGGTGAGGCCGGGATCGTCCGTGGGCCAGGCGCCCTGCACGCCGGGGCCGCCCCGCAGGCGGTCCGACAGGATCGAGATGGCGAGGCCGTAGGATTCGGCGCCGTTATAGGAATAGACGACGTCGAAATTCCGCGTCACGAGGAATCCCGGCCCGTTCCGGCCGGCAGGCATGATCAGCCCGGCCGGGTAGTTGCCCGAAAGCGGGCGGCCGTCGGCGCGGGTGACGCCCGCGGCGGCCCAGGCCGAGAGCGGCTTCTTGGCCTTGCGCCCACCCGGCGCGACACCCGGCGGGACGCGGACCTCGAAGCCCCAGGGCAGGCCGCTCACCCAGCCGCCCTTGCGCAGGAAATTGGCCGTCGAGCCGAGGGCGTCGGCGGCCGAATCCACGATGTCGCGCCGCCCGTCCCCGTCGAGATCGACCGCGAGGCGGTGGAAGGTCGAGGGCATGAACTGCGTCTGGCCGAAGGCCCCCGCCCAGGAGCCGTTCAGCCGCGAGGGATCGATGTCGCCGTTCTGGATGATCTTCAGCGTCGCGACCAGCTCGTCGCGGAAATAGTCCCGGCGGCGCGGGGCGTAGCAGGACAGCGTCGTCAGCGACTGTACGAGGGGGCGTCCGCCGAGATCCTTGCCGAAATTCGACTCGACCCCCCAGACGCCGGCCACCACGTAGCGGTCCACCCCGTAGCGGCTCTCGGCCGCGGCGAGCGCGCTGCCCCAGCGGCGCATGGCCGCCCGCCCGTCCGCGACCCGCTCGTCGTCGACGAGCATGGCGAGATAGTCCCAGATCGGCGTCTTGAATTCGGGCTGGTTGTTCATCAGCTCGATGACCTTGAGGTCCGGCTGCACCCGCGCCGCGGTCGCGTCGAAGACCTGGCCCGAGATGCCCTTGCCCGCCGCATAGCCCTTGAGGCTCGCGAGGCACGCCCCGTAATCCGCCCGCGCCTCCATCGCCGCGCCGGTGCCGATCGCGGCGGCGAGCAGAAAACCGATGGATCGACCGATGGGTCTCATGGCGAAGCCTCCCGAACCCGCCCGATTGTCGGGATCGTGGTTAAGGGGAGATTAACAAGGAGGGCGCCGGAGGCGTCCCGCGGCTTCGGAGCGCAGCCGGCGCTCTCAGCCGAGGATGTTCTCGACATCCCTGTGGCCGTCGAGGACGCGCGCGATTTCAACCTCGATTTCAATAGTTCTATAAACCACGAGATAGCGCTTTCGGATCGTCCAGAAACGCACGGGCCTAGCTGTGAGATCTTCACGGATATGCCCAAGGCTCGGCATATCGGCGAGCAGCGCGAAGGCAGCAAAGAAATCAGCCATCAGCCGCCGAGCCGCTGCAGGACTCTCCAGGGAGGCGCCAATATGTTCGATATCGTATGCTGCTTCAGGCGCGAAACGATATCGGGCCATCAGCCTGTCGAACCGAAGCGCGCCATCATGCGGGCGCGCACGATTTCTCCGTCGATGCCTTCACCGCGATCGAGCTGGTCGAGCCCGACCTGGATCAGGGCATCCAGCTCGTCCCGGCGGCGGGAGCGCTCAACCTCGGCCGCGAAGAGCAGCCGCAGCCCCTCGCGCACGACCTCGCTCGGGCTCTCGTAGAGGCCCGACGCGACCTTCTCGGCGATCCGCCGCTCGAGTTCCGGCGTGAGCGAGACATCCATCCGAACTCTCCTATCGCGCCGACGACAGCAGGGCCGGCATCCCGCTCACGCGTCGACGTGCTTCATCACGATGGTCGCGTTGGTGCCGCCGAAGCCGAAGGAATTCGACATGACGCAGCCGAGCCTCGCGGCGTCGATCCGCTTCCTCACGATGGGCATGTCGGCGAAGAGGGGATCCAGCTCCTCGATATTGGCGCTCTCGCAGATGAAGCCGTTGCGCATCATCAGGAGCGAGTAGATCGCCTCCTGCACCCCCGTAGCGCCGAGCGAATGGCCGGTGAGCGACTTCGTGGCGGCGATGGGAGGGCACTTGTCACCCGTGCCGAAGACCTCCCGGATCGCCTCGATCTCCTTTTCGTCGCCGACCGGAGTCGAGGTGGCGTGGGGGTTGATGTAGTCGACCTTCGGCCCGACGCCCTGGAGCGCCATCCTCATGCAGCGGATCGCGCCCTCGCCGGAGGGGGCCACCATGTCGTAGCCGTCCGAGGTTGCGCCGTAGCCGGCGATTTCCGCATGGATATGCGCGCCGCGCGCCCGGGCATGCTCCAGCTCCTCGAGCACGAGGACGCCGGCGCCGCCCGCGATCACGAAGCCGTCGCGGTTCCTGTCATAGGCGCGCGAGGCGCGCTCGGGCGTGTCGTTGTATTTCGAGGACATCGCGCCCATGGCGTCGAAAAGGACCGAGAGCGTCCAGTCGAGATCCTCGCACCCCCCGGCGAAGATGACGTCCTGCTTGCCGTGCTGGATCAGCTCGTAGGCGTTGCCGATGCAATGGTTCGAGGTCGCGCAGGCGGAGGAGATGGAATAGTTCACGCCCTTGATCTTGAACCAGGTCGCGAGGGTCGCCGAGGCCGTCGAGGACATCGCCTTCGGCACCGCGAAGGGGCCGACGCGCTTCGGGCCCTTGGTCTCGGCGATTGCAGCCGCCTCGACGATGGTGCGGGTCGAAGGCCCGCCCGATCCCATCACGATGCCGGTGCGCTCGTGCGAGACATCACCCGCCTCGAGGCCCGAATCGCGGATCGCCTGGTCCATGGCGACATGGTTCCAGGCCGTGCCGCCGCCGTGGAAGCGCATGGCGCGCCGGTCCACCATCTCCTCCACGTTGATGCGGGGGGCGCCGTGCACCTGGCAGCGGAAGCCGATCCGGGCATAATCCTCGGCCCGCCCGATGCCCGATCTCGCCTCGCGCAGGGAGGCGAGCACCTCCTGCGTGTTGTTGCCGATGGACGACACGATGCCCATCCCGGTCACGACGACCCGCCTCATCCACCACTCCCCCGGCCTTGCCGCATCACCTAAGCGCAGCGGGGCCGTTTCTCAACGTCGGACTCCGCCCGGCTTCGCGCAATGTGGCCAATCCGGGCGCGGCAGCATAAAGCCTAACGGCGTGAACCCCAATCGACGAGAGACGTCCTTGCTCGCACGCCCGTTCCGACCGAGCCCGGCGCGCCCGGCGGCGAGTTCGCCCCGGGACGGGATCGTGGATCTGCCGCCCGGCAAGATCGCGGCGATCGCGACCTATCTCGAGCTTCGCGCGCCCCCCGAGGGGGATGCCGTCCCCTTCGAGGGTCGCCTCGAGAGGATCACGGACGACCTGCGGCGCTATCGCGCACTCTATGCGCGAATCGGCGAGCCGTGGCTCTGGTTCACCCGCGCCGTCCTGGACGACGCGGCGCTCGGCCGAATCATCGCCCATCCGCAGGTCGAGGCTCTCGCGCTCGCCGGCGAGGAGGGGGACAGGGCGCTGGTCGAGCTGGATTTCCGCCGGCCGGGGGAATGCGAGCTGGTCTTCTTTGGCCTCGTCCCCGAAGCCTGCGGCAGGGGGGTCGGAACCCGGCTCCTGCGCGAGGCCCTGCGCCGGGCCTTCGCGCGGCCGGTCTCGCGGATCTGGCTTCACACCTGCACGCTGGACCACCCGGCGGCGTTGCCCCTCTATCTGAAGGCCGGGTTCCGGCCCTATCGCCGGGCGGTCGAGATCGCCGACGATCCGCGTCTCGGCGGCCACCTGCCGGAGACGGCGGCGCCGTTCTTTCCGATTCTCTGATCGGCCGGGCGGTCGCGCAACACAGGTGCAGGGACGTCGTGCCGTCAGCTTCCCCCCCCGAGCAGGTGAGGTCCGATCCGCGCGCCGAGGAGCCGAGCCGCCTCGGGGAGGCGCTCGTCGCCGCCTCGATCCGCCGTCCCTGGCTGGTGGCGGCGGCGGCTTTGCTGCTGACCCTGCTCGCCGCCTACGTGACGGCGACGCGCTTCGCCATCACCACCCAGACCAGCCAGCTCATCGACACGCACGACGCCTGGGCGCGCAACAACATCGCCTTCGACCGGGCCTTCCCGCACCTCACCAACCTGATCGTCGCGGTCGTCGACGGCGAGACGCCGGAACTGGCCGAGAGAGGGGCCGCCACCCTTCTCGCGGCCCTGCGGGAAGGCGGCACGCGCGGGATCACCTCGGCCTGGAGGCCGGACGGGGGGCCGTTCTTCGATCGCAACGGCCTTCTCCTGCTGCCGCTGGAGGAAGTCCGCAAGACGACGGAGGGCCTGCTCGCCCAGCAGGAAATGCTGCTCGCGCTCTCGGGCGATCCGAGCCTGCGCGGCCTCCTGCGGCTGATCCAGCTCGGCGCCGACCGGAACGCGCTCGGCGCCAGCGGCCGCCTCCTGGACCGGCTGACCGCCGTGATCGACAAGGTGCTGAAGGGCGAGCGGGCCTCGCTGTCCTGGCAGTCGCTCCTCTCCGGCGAGGACCCGCAGCCGCAGGACCTGCGCCGCTTCGTGCTGATCGATCCCCATCTCGACTACGGGGCGATGGAGCCCGCCGCCGTGCCGATCGCCGGGATCAGGCGCGCCGCGGCCGAGCACGGGCTCACGCCGGACCGGGGCATCCGCGTGCGCCTCACGGGCGCGGCCCCGCTGGCGGATGAGGAATTCGGCACGGTCAGCAACGGCGCTCCCCTGCATCTCGGGCTCAGCGCGGTCGCGATCGCCGCCATTCTCTTCTTCGCCCTGAGGTCGGGCCGCGTGATCGCCGCGGTGCTGCTCACCACCTTCGTCGGGCTGATCCTCACCATCGCGATCGGCCTTCTGATGGTCGGGCGCTTCAACGTCATCTCGGTCTCGGTCGCAGCGCTGTTCCTCGGCCTGGGAGTGGATTTCGGCATCCAGGTCGCGGTGCGCTACCGCGACGAGCGCCACAGGCTGGACGACGTCGCCGAGGCCCTGCGGCGCGCGGGCCGGGGGATCGGATGGTCGCTGACGCTCGCGGCGCTCTCGCTGCTCGCGGGGTTCTTCTCCTTCCTGCCCACCTCGTTCAAGGGCGTGTCGGAACTCGGCCTCATCACCGGCGTCGGCATGATCGTGGCGTTCCTGTCGAGCCTGACCCTGCTGCCGGCCCTGATCGCCCTGATGCGCCCGCCCGGCGAGCCCGACACCGTCGAAAGCCCCTGGCTCGCCTCCATGGACCATTGGATCCTGGCGCATCGCAAGCTCGTGATCGGGGTGTCGATGCTGCTGGTGGCGGCCGGCATCCCCTTCCTGCTCAGGATCGAGTTCGACGCGAACCCGATGCATCTGCGCAGCGAGGCCACCGAGGGCGTCGCCACCTTCCTCGACCTCACCCGCACGCCAGGACAGACGCCGAACACGATTTCCGTCCTCGCGCCGTCCCGCGAGGCCGCCCGCGTGCTGGCGGAGAAGATCGCGGCCCTTCCCGAGGTCGAGCGGGTCGCGACGCTCGCCGATTTCGTGCCCGCCGACCAGCAGGCGAAGCTGGCCCTCGTGCGCGAGACGGCCGAGGAATTCGCCGCGCTCCTGGAGGCACCGCCGCCAGCGCCTCCCCCGACGGATGCCGAGATCGTCGCCGCGCTGAAGCGGACGGCGGCCTCCCTGCGCAAGGGCGATCCCGGCCCGGACGATCCGAAGGCGCGGCTTGCCGCCGCCCTCTCGCAGCTCGCCGCGGCGACGCCCGGGATGCGGGCCGCGGCGGCCGAGGCCCTGGTCGGTGGGCTCCCGGCTCTGTTCGAGAGGCTGCGCCTCCTGCTTTCGCCGGAGCCGATCACGCTGGAGAGCCTGCCCGCGGATCTGCGCCGCGACTGGATGTCTCCCGGCGGGAAGGTACGGATCGAGGTCGTCCCCAGGGGGGATGCCAACGACAATGCCGTCCTCGAGAGCTTCAGCGATGCGGTGAGGACCGTGACGCCGAACGTCTCCGGTCCGCCGATCGAGGTGGTGGAGGCCGCGCGCGTGATCGCGCGAGCCTTCGTGATCGCGGGCTCGCTCGCCTTGCTCGCGATCTTCGTCATCCTCTCCGTGGCTTTGCGCAACGTCTTCGACGTCGCCCTGACGCTCGGCCCCCTCGTGATCGCGACGCTGCTGACGCTGGAGACGGCCTATCTGCTCGGCATGCCGCTCAATCTCGCCAACATCATCGCGCTGCCGCTGATGCTGGCGGTGGGCGTCAATTTTCACATCTACTACATGATCGCCTGGCGGAACGGCGTCGTCGACATGCTGGCGTCCAGCCTCACCCGCGCGATCTTCTTCTCCTCGCTCGTCACGGGCATCGCCTTCGGCAGCCTGTGGCTCTCGGAGCATCCCGGCACGGCCAGCATGGGCAAGCTGCTCACGATCTCGCTGGTCTTCACGCTGCTCGCCGCCTTCGTGGCGGTGCCGGCCTTCCTCGGGCCCCCGCGAAGGCGGCAGGGACTGGAGGAGACGACGGCACCCGCCGGGGCAAGCCCGGAGCCGGCGCGGCCGGCTGAATGAACGGCGATGTCCTCGACCCGGTCGCAGGACGCGCTGTCGTCCCCGGCCCTTACTGGTTCGCGGTCGTGACGGGGGAGGAGAGGTCGCCCAGCGAGACCCAGGACCGGCTGTCCTGACCTTCGCGCTTGACGAAGATGTAGCCGGTCTGGTGCCAGGGCAGGATGCTGTCCCGCTTGTTGTCCAGGATCAGCTCGCCTTCGCTCGTGCGCACCATGAGGACGGCATGGCCCTCGCCCTGCTCGTCGATGACGACGGTCATGCGCAGGGCGCGCTTGGGCACGCCGTATTGCTCGACGAGGATCTTGCGCTTGAGAAGCTGGATGTCCTCGCAATCGCCGCGTCCGTCGGTCGGCAGGTCCCAGCGGTCGATCACGCCCCAATGATCCTGGTCGGTGGTGGGCTTCACCGTCGTGTTGACCTTGCGATTGACCGCGTTGAGCGTCCGCCAGAGCTTGGCGTTCAGCGTGATCGAGGCCGGCTCGGCGGTGTTGACGTCGCATTCGCCGGTGTAGCGCTCGCAGAACGCGCTCCACGCCTTGACCGGCCGGGCGGGGCCCGTGACTTCGAGGCGGCCGACGCTGCCCGTCTTCGGAAGCGAGGCGTAGGTCTGGGCCTCGGCGGCGGCAGAGAAGAGGAGGAGGGCCGCGCCCGCCGCCAGGGTCCACGTGCGAGCCAGCCCGCGCACCTTATCGGCCCCCATCGTCTTCATGCCCCACCGCCGCGCTTAACTCTTCATTAACGCTCTCATGGCGGCTGCCGAAGCTCAAGCGGCAAGGTAAATCTTCGTTAACGTCCGAGGCGAAGTGTTGTCCCAAAGCCGCTGCTTTGTGGCGGATTCGGCGTCGTCCCGAGGGGGCCTCCCCTGGCGAAGGCCGCCGCCGCGTTAAGATTCGGGGCGAAATCCGGCCTCTCAAAAAAAACGGGACCGATCCGTGGATCGGTCCCGACGCCTGCACGGCCCGGGGGAGGGGAGCGGGGCCGGCCCGGCGATTTACCAATTGGCCGTGGCGGCGGGAGAGGTGGCCCGGCCCAGCGAAACCCAGCCGATCCGGTCCTGGCTTTCCCGCTTCACGAAGACGTAGCCGGTCTCGAACCAGGGCCGGACGGCGTTCGTCTTGTTGTCGAGCACGAGGTCACCGCGATCGGTCCGCAGGACGAGCACCGCATGGCCCTCGCCATATCCGTCGATCACGACGGTCATGCGCATCGCGCGCCGGGGCACGCCGTATTGCTCGACGAGAATCTTGCGCTTGAGGAGCTGGAAATCCTCGCAATCGCCGGCGCCGTCGGTCGGCAGGTCCCAGCGGTCGGCGACGCCCCAATGCTCCTCGTCGGTCACCGGCCGGATGCTCGCATTCACGCGGCTGTTGATGGAGACGATCGTGCTCCAGAGGCGCGGCGTCAGGCGGATGACGGCCGGCTCGGAGGGATTGACCGCGCATTCGGAGGGCATGCGGTTGCAGAACTCGACCCAGGCGGCGATGGGCTTGGCCTCGCCGACGGGCTGGGCCACCGCGCTCTGGCGGGGCAGAGAGGCCAGCGTCTGGCCGTAGCTGAGGCTGGCCGGCAGGATGAAGCCGATCGCCAGAAGCCCTGTTCGGATGATCTTCTTCGATTTCTCGAACATTGTCTTTCCCCCTGTCCCGAGGAAGACAATGCCCGCCGATCATAGGGCCGCGCTGAATTCGATATCGACAATTCGATCGAATCGGGAAGACGCAAATTCTTGCCGGATATTAAGATGAAGACGGTGCCTGCGTGTCGCCTGCGCTTTCGCGCGATCCTGTTCACGCGCGGGAAACCATCGAGGCGGCCCGCTTCTTCCACGGATATTCGGCGGCCGGGATATTGCCGTGGCAAGGCGCGAGGCGGCGGCCGCAGGCGCTATTCTCCCGCGCGACCTCGATATGGCTCGAAGAGGGTCGGCGGCGCCCCGGGCCGCCGCGGCAGGTTCAGAGGACGATGCCCTCGTCGAGCCGGTCGGGCGACAGCATCCGCCGGAACTCGACCGCAATGCCGTCCTCGAGGTGGCGCGTGACCAGGGCGGGAGTGCTGCCCAGCGTCACGGCCGCACCGATCGGAGGGCTCTGCTCGGTCGAGAGCGCGGCGCCGGACAGGGAGACGTCCCTGATTCGGACCTCGTACTCCCTTCCGTTCTCCAGCTTGAGGATGCTGGCGGTCTGGCGCGGGGCGATGCGTTCGTGGCGCCTGTCCTCGGGCAGCCCGAGGCTCCGCCGGTTTGCGAGCCAGGTGAGGAGCGAGGCGATCTTGTCGCGCTTGCGCATGGCGGCGCAGATGGTGAAGGCGAATCCGTCCGGGAGATGGCGCGCGATCCGGCCCTCGACGCGGCCCAGATGCTCCCAGTAGAGGACGACCCTTTCGCCGATCTCGCCCTTGACCGGCGCGATCACGCGTCCCCCGCCCGGCGAGAGATCGACGCTCTGGCAGGGATATTCGTGCCGGTCCGACAGCATGTAGCGCCCGAGCAGCGCGACCGCGACCCGGCTGTGGAGCCGCCTTTCGGTCCTGCGCGGCGAGGGATACGCGGCTTGGTCGGGGCGGGGGGACATCCGAATCGAGAAGGCTCCGTTGAGCGCCCCGAGCCTAGGGCGGACAAGGTTAAGAGTTCCTTGCGGCGGCCGGAATTCCAGACGTTTCTCAGGGCATGCCGCCGTCATGGACGACGAAATGGCTGCGGCGCTCGGCCGGGGCGCCGGTCTCCGGGAGGCCGCCGTCCGGGTTCGTCTCGATCGTCCGCACGGAGCGGATGCGCAGCTCCACCAGGGGAACGAGCCCCGCCCAGGAGGGAATCGTCGCGGGCGACAGGGCCCCCAGGACCCGCCTGTCCGTGCGCCCTCCGTGCCGGAGCGGCAGCAGGAGCAGTTCCAGCGAAAGCTCCGATCCGTTCACGTTCGCGCCGACGGTCCCGGCCACGATTCCGGTCGTGTCCTCGAGGACGAGGCCGAGCACGCGCTCCACCTCCGCCGCGTCGCCGGGACACCAGAGCGCGCGGAAGGGCAGGCCGGCGAGATCGCGCCCGAACAGGGCGCAGATCCGCGCCCCCGCCAGCCGGAAGACGGTGTCCGCCTCGTTCGACAGGATGAACGCGTCCGACAGGACGTGCCGCATGCCGCCGGGTCGCAGGTCGCTGCGCTCGGGCGCGGCGCGCTCGCCGCGGAGCGAATCCCAGTAGGCGAACAGGATGCGTGTCGTCGCGTGCTTCATTCCGATACGAAGCCTCCGCCCCGCCCGAGCCGGATCCTGCGCGCCGATCCGCTTCGGATCATTTCGAGCCAATCGATTTCCATTGCCGCAAGGTGCCCGCAGATCGCGGGCCGCGCCCCGGCCGGAGGATGTTTCCACAGAGTTAAGGTTAATGCGGGCGGGGCCGCGTCGAGAAAGGGGCTTGCCGGGCGGGGGCATTGTCTCCACCCTCCGGCGATGGATTTTCCGAGCACGGCTTCGCGGCGCGAGCCTGCGATCAACGTTCCGGCCCCGCTGCTCGTGGGGATCGCGATCCTCGCTGCCATCCACGCGGTTCGCTCGTTCCTGGCCCCCGAGACGGATATCCGCCTGCTGATCGAGGCCGCCTTCGTGCCCGCCCCGTGGTCGATCGCGCTCGGCTACGCGACGCCCGCGGATGTTCTCGCCGCCGCCGAGGCTCATGCGCAGGGGGAGGAGGGGAGCCTCGCGATCGCCCTGGCCGGCTTCTTCGCGCATCAGCCGCTGCGGCCCTGGTCGGCCCTGAGCTATTCGGTCCTGCATGGATCCTGGGCGCATCTCGGCCTGAACTGCCTCTGGCTCGTGGCTTTTGGAACCTCCGTCGTGCGGCGGGCGGGAGCGGCGCGCTCGCTCGTCCTGTGGGTGGCCGCGGCGCTCGGGGGAGCGCTCGCGCAGTGGATGTCGGGTCCGCTGAGCGTCCAGTTCATGATCGGGGCCTCCGCCAGCGTCTCGGGATTCATGGCCGCCGCCGCGACCTTCATGTACGAGCCGCCCGGAAGCGGACGCTGGGCGTTCCTGCGCAACAGGGGAGCGCTGATCTTCCTCGGCCTGTGGCTGGCCTGCAATCTGA
Organism: Enterovirga sp.; assembly: GCF_035325185.1. Lineage (GTDB taxonomy): Bacteria > Pseudomonadota > Alphaproteobacteria > Rhizobiales > Beijerinckiaceae > Enterovirga. The sequence goes on from NZ_DAOLAJ010000045.1 coordinate 24,693, forward strand.
TCTTCGCGGTGATCGCCCAGCCCATGGGGCTGGCCGATGGCGAGGTCGCCTGGCAGGCCCATATCGGCGGCCTGATCGTCGGAATCGCTCTTTTTCCTCTTCTCGATCCTTATGCCGAGCCTCGTCGCAGCGACATGCCGTCTTGAACCTTGAAATGAGTTTAGAGAGGATGGGGAGAGGGATCGAGGGGAGACGACAATGAGCAGCGTGGCGCAAATTCTTGCCGAGAAGGGTCGGACGGTCGTGACGATCGAGGGTCACAGGACTCTCGCCGAGGCGGTGGAGATGCTGAACAAGCATCGCATCGGCGCCCTGGTGGTGGTGGATGCAGGTGGCGTGGTGCAGGGAATCGTCTCGGAACGCGACGTCGTGCGGGCCGTGGGCCAATCCGGGTCGGACGGGCTCAAGCTGCCGGTCGCCGAGCGCATGACGCGCAAGGTCGTGACCTGCACGCCGACCGCTGCCCTGCACCAGCTGATGACGATGATGACGGACGGCAAGTTCCGTCACGTGCCGGTGGTCGAGGGCGGGCGCCTCGGTGGCATGGTCTCGATCGGCGATATCGTGAAGCACCGTCTCGCCGAGATGGAGGCGGAATCCCAGGCGCTGAAGGATTATATCGGCGCGGCCTGACAGATCGCGCCGACCTCTTCCAGCACCTCCAGAAGCTCCGGGAGGCGGCGGCGCGCGGCCTCCGCCCCCAGCTCGATCGATTCCGCCGCCCGGTGGAACTCGAACAGGCCGATCGGCTGGAGTTTCGGCGCGATCATGAGGTCCGGCGGATCGCCGGCGAGGCGGGACCGCGAGATGCGGTCCTGGGTGATGTTGAACGCCTCGATCATGACCGCGGCCATGCCGGGCGCGTCGTCCTTCTTGCTGCGCCTGCCGCCGAAGAAGCTGCGGGGCTCTTCCACGACCGCCTCGACGACCTCGTCGGCGCACAGGTCTTGGATGACCGTCCCTCCGCGCAGCTTGATCTCGGCATTCAGGTTCACGCAGATCACGAGGTCGGCGCCGAGGGCGCGGGCCACGGTCACCGGGACCGGATTGACGAGCGCCCCGTCCATCAGCCAGCGCCCGCCGATCCTCACGGGATCGAAGACGCCCGGCAGCGCGTAGGACGCGCGCAGCGCCTGGATCAGCGGGCCGCGCGTCAGCCACAGCTCGTGGCCGGTGGAGAGTTCCGTCGCGACGGTCGCGAAGCGCAGCGGCAGGTCCTCGATCCTCGTCGTGCCGAGATCGCCCTCCAGCAGGCGCCGGAGCCGGTCGCCGCCGATCAGGCCCGAGCCGGCGAGATGGAAGTCGAGCAGCCCCATGATGCGCCGCTTGGTGAGGCTGCGGGCGAATTCCTCGAGCGCGTCGAGCTTGCCGGCCGCGTAGCAGCCGCCGACCACGGCCCCGATCGAGCAGCCGGCAATGACCTCGAACTTCACCCCGGCCTCGGAGAGGGCCCGCAGGACGCCGATATGGGCCCAGCCGCGCGCGGCGCCCCCGCCGAGGGCGAGGCCGATCCGCAGGCCCCGCTTGGGCGGCCCCGGCAGATCCGGCAGGTGGTCGTCCGTCACGCCGAAGGCCCGCCGCGTGAAGCCGTCGAAGAACATGAGCCGCGCCCCGGGCAGATGGGCGCGGATGGTCTCACCAGAGCGATGAAGACCCGGTGAATGCGCCGACGGCTCCTCGTCGTCACGGCGGCGGCTCCCGCTCTTCGAGTGCGAGGATCGGCCGTCCCTCCCCGTCCCGGCGGACGGCGCGGTAGAAGCAGCTCCGCCGGCCGGTATGGCAGCAGCCGCCGTCGCCTGCGACCCGCACCTTGATCCAGATCGCGTCCTGGTCGCAATCGACCCGCATTTCCAGCACCGTCTGGATCTGCCCGGAGGTCGCGCCCTTGTGCCACAATTCGCCGCGCGAGCGCGACCAGTACCAGGCTTCCCCGGTCTCGACGGTGCGAGCGAGCGATTCGCGGTTCATATGGGCGACCATGAGAACATCGCCGGTCGCATGGTCCGTCGCGACGCAGGTGACCAGCCCGTCCGGCCCGAAGTGCGGCGTCAGCCGCGATCCCTCTTCGATCTCGGCCCTGGTTCCCGGAGCATCGAAAGCCACCCGTCCCTCCCGGCGGTTCCTCTCGCGGGGAGAGGCGTCGGGGCTTATATGTCCCTCAACGACCTTTGAGGGCAATCGAACGTCCATGCTGGATGACGTCTATAACCGCCGCATCCTGGAACTCGCCGCCGACATCCCCCGCCTCGGCCGGCTGGAGCGGCCCGAGGCGACGGCGAGCGCCCGCTCGCGCCTCTGCGGCTCGGCGGTGACGGTCGATCTCGTCACGGACGGCGAGCGGGTGACGGATTTCGCCCATGAGGTGAAAGCCTGCGCCCTCGGCCAGGCATCCTCCTCGGTGATGGGGCGCCACGTCATCGGCGCGACGTTCCGCGAACTGCGCGATCTGCGTGCGCAGATGCTGCGCATGCTCAAGGAGAACGGGCCGCCGCCGGGAGGGCGCTGGGCCGATCTCGCCGCGCTCGAGCCCGTGCGCGACTTCAAGGCCCGCCACGCCTCGACCATGCTGACCTTCGACGCGGTGGTCGAGGCGCTCGACAAGGCGGTCTCGGCGCGGGCCGCCTGATGGCGCTTGCCCGCGAGGCGGCGCGGCTCGCCATCCGCGGCTATCAGCTCAGCCTGTCGGGATTGGCCGGGCGGAGCTGCCGGCACCTGCCGAGCTGCTCGGACTATGCCTCCGAGGCGATCGGCCGGCACGGGCTCTGGGCGGGGGGCTGGATGGGGCTCGCGCGCATCTGCCGCTGCGGGCCGGGCGGCACGTCCGGCCTCGACTTCGTCTGCGAGGAGCTTCCCGCCGGATCGGCCTGGTTCGCGCCCTGGCGGTACGGCCGCTGGCGCGGCACGAACGAGACGCCGCCCGGTCAGCCCGAGCCGGCCAGCACCTCGACATCGACGTTGAGCCCCGTCTCGACCCGGAAGTCCCGCGTGTAGACCTTGCCGTTGTTGCGCGCGATCAGCGTGTACTCGCCCTCGGCCAGGACAACCTGCGGAAAGGCCCCGATCGCCTCGCGCACCACGTCGCCGCCAGGGGTCAGGATGCTGAAGGCGGTGCCCGCGAAGGCTTCGCCCCCGGCCGTGTCGACGAGCTTGAGCGTCACCGTCGCTGCGCGGTGGTTGAGGGTCGCCTCCGTGATGCGGCCGCGATCCACCTTCAGGTCCGCCCGCATGATGGCGTTGGATTCCCCGTAGGTGGAGACGATGTGATAGCTCCCCTCGGGCAGGCGGACGAGGTCGCCGGGCCTGACATTCGTCGCGACGAGCCGGCCTTCCGGGTTGTTCTGCTGGGGCTGGTAGATCGAGAATTCGAGGCGGTCGGGCTCGATCGGAACGCCCGCGATCATGCCGCCGAGCTTCAGCGCCCCCGCGTTGATGGAAAGCTGCTCGCGGAGCGCCCCCGAGGAGACCGTGATTCGCTTCGTCGCGCTGGCGAGGCCGTAGGCGGCGTGAACGATGTAGTTGCCGGGCGGCAGCGTCGTGGCCGGGGCGGGCGCCGTGAGCTTGGCCACCAGCTCGGGCTGCGCGCCGGCGTTGTCGCGATAGATTCGCCAGACGAGCCCGGTTCGGATCGGCTTCGTGTCTCCCGTGAGGACGGCGCTCAGCAGCACCGTCTGCGGGCCCGAGGCCGGGCCCGCGGGGACGGTGGGCGTGGGCACGCTCGGCAGCGGGGGAAGCGTCGGCGGCTCGTCCTGCGCCAGGGCCTGCGCCGCGGACAGTGCGAACGCCAGAAGGGCGAGGAGACGCCCCGGCCTGCGGAAAATGGCGGCGCGCTTGCCGTCCATGAAGGGAGGTCTCCCAGCGGGAATGACGGATGCCGCCCCTCTGCACGCCGAGTGCGACCGCATTGCGGCAGGCTCCCTCCGGCCGGGGATGACAGGGGGGAGCCTAGCCCGATCGCCCGGCCTCCTGCTCGACAGCCTCGGCGGTTGTGCAGTAGAGGGAGGGGAGGCGCGGCGCTCTCGCCGAGGCCGCCGCGCTCTTCCCCGAGCGGTTGCCGTCCGGGCCTCCTTCCCGATCATGCCCCATCCGGGTCTGGCGGTCTCGTCCGTCCGAAATCCGCGAGCCCGCAAGTCGCAAGCATGAACGAATTCCTCGATCTCCTCGCCACCCGCCGCAGCGTTCCCTTGCCCCAGCTCGGCGGGCCGGGCCCGGACGAGGCGGAACTCGAGCGGCTGCTCACCATCGCCGCGCGCGTGCCCGATCACGGCAAGCTCGTGCCCTGGCGCTTCCTCGTCATCGAGGGCGAGGCCCGCGCGCGGGTCGGCGACCTGATCGCGAAAGCCTTCCTCGCCGAGGAGCCCGGCGCGGACGAGGCGCGCATCGCGCAGGAGAGGGGGCGGTTGTGCCATGCGCCGCTCGTCGTCGCGGTCGTCGCCCGTCCGCGCCCGCATCCCAAGATTCCCGAATGGGAGCAGGTGCTCTCGGCCGGCGCCGTCTGCATGAATCTCATCGTCGCCGCGCGGGCCATGGGGTTTTCCGCCACTTGGCTCACGCAATGGTACGCCTTCAACCGCCGCGTCCTCGACGGGCTCGGCCTCGCCCCACAGGAGCGGATCGCGGGCTTCCTCCACATCGGGCGGCCGGCCCAGTTCCCGGCCGACCGGGATCGCCCGAACCTCGCCGCCATCGTCTCACGGTTCTGACCCTGCATGTTCTACGACGCCGCCAGGAACGACCACGGGCTGCCGCATAATCCCGTCAAGGCGCTCGTCGCGCCGCGGCCGATCGGCTGGGTGACGGCGCTCTCCGCCCGGGGCGAGGTGAATCTCTCGCCCTATTCCTTCTTCAACCTGATGGGCGAGAATCCCTTCCTCGTCGCCTTCTCCTCGACGGGGAAGAAGGACGCGGCGACCTTCGCCGAGGAGACCGGGGAATTCGTCTGCAACCTCGCGACCTTCGAGATGCGCGAGCAGATGAACCGCACCTCGGCGCCGCTTCCGCGCGGGCAGAGCGAGATCGACTATGCGGGGCTCGCGACCGAGCCCTCGCGGCTGGTGAAGCCGCCGCGCGTGGCCGGGGTGCCGGCCGCCCTCGAATGCCGCTGGCTCCAGACCGTGCAGCCGCATGCGCTCGACGGGAGGTTGCTCGAGGTCCACATCGTCATCGGGCAGGTGGTCGGGGTCCATATCGAGGACCGCTTCATCGTCGACGGCCTCGTCGACACCGCCGCGATGCGGCCCATCATGCGGGGCGGCTATCACGATTATTTCGTCGCGACCCCCGAGACGAAGTTCTCCTTGCAGCGCCCGACGCGCGTCTGACCCCGGCAGGAGCGAGCACCGCGCCGAACCCCTCGCGGCCGGCCGCCGCAAGGTCCGCGGCGGCGAGGGACGTTCCCACGAGCACCGCCTGCACGCGGCAGGCCGCGGCCGCGAGGACCGTGAGGGCCCGTGCCTGCGCGATGGCGGGCGCGTCCGGCCCGCAGCCGAGGAGGAAGGCGAGGCGTTCCGGATCGCAGGCGAGGCCGACGAGCCGGGGCGTCGCGGCGAAGGCCGGCAGAGCGAGGACGCCGGCCGGCGTGTCGGCCGCGACGGCGAGGATCCGCAATCCGCCGTCGGGCAGGCCGCGCTCGGCCTCGATCACGGCGAGCTTCGCGCCCAGATGCTCGACGTCCAGCCGGCCCGCGGCGCCCGTCAGGACGAGCCCGTCCACGCCGAGACCAGCGGCCCGGGCGAGATCCGATTCGGCGCTCCCGCAGGAGAGGGGCGGCAGGCGCAGGTAGAGGCCCGGCCCGCAAGGCCGCCTGTGGAAGGGCGAGGGCCGCTCTTCGGAGGCCGCTTCCGCGGGGAGGGGCGGCCCTGCTTCGCTCGCATCCAGCACGATCACATCCGGGAGCACGGCGGGAAGGGCGCGGCGCGGGTCGTGCAGCAGGAGCCTGCGGATCGGCATGGCGGGTCAGGCGGCCGGGCGCGCCCGCATCATGCCCTGGCGGCGGCATTCGGCCACGAGCTTGTCGTCCTGGTTATAGGCCCGGTGGATGAAATCCACGATCCCGGCATCGGGGCGGGATTTCGAGCGCCGCACCGCCGCGATCTCGGTCTCCACCCGGATGCTGTCCCCCTCGAAGACGGGGGCGGGGAAGCGGACCTCGCTCATGCCGAGATTGCCGATGGTGGTGCCGAGCGTCGTGTCGTTGACGGAGATGCCGATCATCAGCCCGAGCGTGAAGAGCGAGTTCATCAGCGGCT
>NZ_DAOLAJ010000046.1:0-28037 GCF_035325185.1 Enterovirga sp.
CGTCCCGCACGTTCTTCAGCACCGGCAGCAGGTGGTCGAGGTTGTGGCCGTCGATGGGGCCCACATAATAAAAGCCTAGCTCCTCGAAGAGGGTGCCGCCGGTCCAGAAGCCGCGGGCGAATTCCTCGGCCCGCGCCGCGCCGCGCTCCACGAACTTGGGCAGGTGGCCGGCGATCTGCTTGCCGATCTCCCGCAGCGAGCGGTAGGTCTGCCCCGAAATCAGTCGCGCCAGATAGGCCGACATGGCCCCCGTGGGCGGGGCGATGGACATGTCGTTGTCGTTGAGGATGACGATGAGGCGCGAATCCATGGCCCCGGCATTGTTCATGGCCTCATAGGCCATGCCCGCCGACATCGCCCCATCGCCGATCACCGCGATGACGTTGTTCGTGCCGTGCTGCTGGTCGCGCCCGATGGCCATGCCGAGCCCGGCCGAGATCGAGGTCGAGGAATGGGCCGCGCCGAACGGGTCGTATTCGCTTTCCGAGCGCTTGGTGAAGCCCGACAGGCCTCCTCCCTGGCGGAGCGTGCGGATGCGCGAGCGCCGCCCGGTCAGGATCTTGTGCGGATAGGCCTGGTGCCCGACATCCCAGATCAGCCGGTCGCGCGGCGTGTCGAAGACATAGTGCAGTGCGACCGTCAGCTCGACGACACCGAGCCCTGCGCCCAGATGTCCGCCGGTGACGGAGACCGCGTCGATCGTCTCCGCCCGCAATTCGTCGGCGAGGGCCGTGAGCTGGTCTTCGGGGAGGCGGCGGAGATCTTCGGGGGTATCGACGCGGTCGAGCAGTGGAGTTGAAACAGCCAACGAGGTGAGCCACTTCCTGAATGGATTTGGGCCTACCTCTGCACCCTTTCGAGCCAAAAGAGAACCCGTCCCGGCCGCTTGCGGCAGCGCAAGTCTGGAATCAGTGTCAATTCTGCCGCTCGGCGACGAAGGAGGCGGTCGCGCGCAGGACCTCGGCCCGCCCGCCGAACGGGGCGAGCGCCGCCTGCGCCTCCGCGACGAGCGCCCTGAGGCGGGCCCGCGCCGGCTCGATCCCGAGCAGGGTGACCAGCGTCGCCTTGCCGCGCGCGGCATCCTTGCCCGTTGCCTTGCCGACGAGCGCGGCATCGCCCTCGTGGTCGAGAAGGTCGTCCGCGATCTGGAACGCCTTGCCGAGGGCGCGCCCATAGGCCGCGAGAGCCTGCCTGTCGCGATCGGCGGCCCGGCCCGCGATCGCCCCCATCTCCACGGCCGCGGCGAGAATCGCGCCCGTCTTCATGGCCTGGAGGCGCAGCGTGCCTTCCTCGTCGGCGGGGAGGGGCTTGCCGTCCGGCGTGAAGCGTCCCTCCGCTTCGAGGTCGAGCATCTGGCCGCCCACCATGCCGCCGAGACCCGAGGCGCGGCTGAGCGCGAGGACCAGGGCGAGGCGGAGCGCGGGGTCGGGATCGGTCGGCGCATCGGCCAGCATGTCGAAGGCGAGCGTCAGGAGGCCGTCCCCGGCGAGGATCGCCGTCGCCTCGTCGAAGGCGCGATGGACGGTCGGCTTGCCGCGGCGCAACTCGTCGTCGTCCATCGCCGGCAGGTCGTCATGGATCAGGCTGTAGCCGTGGACGCATTCGATCGCCGCGCCCGCCCGCAGCACGCCCTCGTCCTCGCGGCCGAACAGGCGGGCGGCCTCGACCACGAGATGGGGCCGCAGCCGCTTGCCCCCGCCGAGCATGGCGTAGCGCATCGCCTCCACCACGCGGGCCGGACGCGCGATCTCGCCCGGCAGCGGCTCGGGGGAGAGGAGCCGGTCGAGCAGCCTCTCGACGGCGGCGGCCGTCTCTTCCAGGCGGGCGGGGAGGGCGATGTGGGACACGGGAGGATCCGGGCGGCCGGGGGAAAGCGGCGCATTGGCCGATCGGACGGGAGAGGTCAAATCCGCGGGCGGGTGACGGATTGGGGCGGCTTGGCCACGAAATCGCCGGATCGCGGTGCCATTGCGCGCGGATGAACACTTATCCCTACACGCTCGAGGTGATGGCCTCGGAAAGAACCCCCGGCGCCTTCGAATGGACGATCCGCCGGCACGGCAAGCTGATTCAGCGGTCCGACCGCCTGCAACGCTCCGAGGAGGCGGCGCGGCGCGACGGAGAGAAGGCGCTCGAGCGCCAGTTCGCGGATGCGGGCGGGCGCTGAGGAGGCCGATTCCTGCCCCGCGCCCGATGCGCGCCGGGGCGGGTGATTCTACCGCCCGCGCCGGAGGCGGGGCGACGCCTTCGGGTCGTCGGGGCAGCTATAGAAGAATTCGCGGTGCGTGAGGTTGACGTCACGCTCCTCCGTGATCCGGCAGAGGGGACGCTCGGTCTTCTCTGTCAGGAAGATGCGCGCGACTTCGCGCTGGCGGGTGACGACATCCGGCCCGCCGTCGATGCATGCGACCAGTGCCTCGTTCAGCGGATTGGTGCCGACGAGGAGCGACATCGCCTCCGGACGGTCGAGCACCTCGTAGGTGTCGCGGCAGCGCAGGGTCACGTTCACCGGCCTCACCGTCCCGTAGCGGCTGACGGTGTAGGTGAAGGCGTCGAACGAGCACGCCCCCAGCCCGGCGAGAACGACCCCGGCCAGGCCGAGGCGAAGGCATCTCGTCATTGTCGGTAGAGCCCCATCGCGGCGTCTGCTGCGCCTGAAAGGCGTTCTTACGCCATTGCCGGGAGCCTGTCCGCTGCGAAGCGGCAACACGGCGCGCGTGGCATCGATCCCATGCCGGGAGGCCGGAAACCGTCGCTGCCGCCCATCTGCACCATTGACGCGTGGCGTCCGCCCGCTTACACGACGCGCCTCGCCTCGCGGCGGGCCCAGGTGGCGGAATTGGTAGACGCGCTGGTTTCAGGTACCAGTGGTGCAAGCCGTGGAGGTTCGAGTCCTCTCCTGGGCACCAATTGCATCGTTCCTCCTCATTGAGAGATCACGTCAGCGGAAGGGCGGCTCGTCGAAGGAGCGGAGCTTGCGCGAATGCAGCCGGTCGCCCTCGGCCCGCAGGAGGTCGATGGCCTGGATGCCGATCTGGAGATGCTCGGAGATGACGCCCTCGTAGAAGCGATTCGCCTGCCCCGGCAGCTTGATCTCCCCGTGCAGCGGCTTGTCGGAGACGCAGAGCAGCGTGCCGTAGGGAACGCGGAAGCGGTATCCCTGGGCCGCGATCGTGGCGCTTTCCATGTCGATGGCGACGGCCCGGCTCTGGTTGAAGCGGAGCGCTGACTTGGAATAGCGCAGCTCCCAGTTCCGGTCGTCCGTCGTCACCACGGTGCCGGTGCGCAGGCGGCTCTTGACCTCGGGTCCCGGCATGCCGCCCACCCTGCGCGTCGCCTCCTGCAAGGCGAGCTGGACTTCCGCGATGTTCGGAATCGGGATGTCCGGCGGAAGCACCGCGTCGAGGACGTGGTCGTCGCGCAGATAGGCATGGGCGAGGACGTAGTCGCCGATGCGCTGGCTCGGCCGCAGGCCTCCGCAATGGCCGATCATCAGCCAGGCATTCGGCCTCAGCACGGCGAGATGATCGCAGATCGTCTTCGCGTTGGAGGGTCCGACCCCGATATTGACGAGGGAGATGCCGAGCCCGTCGGCGGCCATGAGATGATAGGCCGGCATCTGGTGGTTCTTCCAGGCGAGACCTGACAGAACCGCCTCCGGGTCCCTGGTTTCGCGGGTGATGACGGTTCCCCCGGCGCAGGAGAGGCCGACATAGCGCGACGTCCCGTCGGCGATCTGCCGGCAGGCCCAGCGAACGAATTCATCCACATACCGGGTATAGTTGGTGAAGAGGATGAAGGGCTGGACGTGCTCGACCGGGGTGCCCGTATAGTGGCGCAGCCGCGCGAGGGAGAAGTCGATCCGCAGCGCATCGAAATGGGAGAGCGGCAGGTCGCCCGGCGCCTCGTGCAGCCCGTCCGCAATCTCGTCGCCGATGCGCGCCAGCTCGGTCGTCGGAAACCAGCGCGCCAGCGACGCCATGTCGAGGCCGACGAGGCGTGTGTCGGAGGTGTCGAGGACGTAGGGGAAGGGGATTTCCTGTCCCGAGGGCCCGACCTCGAAGCTCGCGCCGTAATCCTTGCGGAGCAGCCGGAGGTGGTCGAGCAGATAGGATCGGAAGAGGTCCGGCCGCGTGACGGTCGTCGCGTAGCTGCCGCGCCTCGAGAAGCGCCCGTAGGAGCGTGGCGGGACATCCGCCGGCGCGTCCCCGCCCCAGCGGACGCGCAGCTCGGGATAGGCGAAGAGGCCGCTCTCCCGCGAGGCGGCCTCGGGCCGCGTGCCGTCCTCCAGATAGGCCCGGATCGACTCGCGCAGGCTGAGTACGGCCTCGTCGTAGAGCACCGTCAGACAGGCGAGGGCGTCCTCGGCATCGAGCCCGTGCCGGCGCCGCGTATTGGTCTGGTCCGTGGTCTGCATGAGCCCGCGGCTATCACAGCCGGGCGGGCTGCCGGAAGGAGGGACGGGCCCCGAGCTTATGCGAGCCGCCTGTGGAGCGGCTCGCAGCCGTCCTTCCGCCAGACGACGGTCGGGAACCTCTCGGCCACCTGGACCAGCTCGCCACGGAGGCCGAGCAGGTCGTCCCAGAGCCGCACGAGGAGTGGATTGGGGCAGGCGGAGGGGCGAAGCGAATGCAGGAGATGCCCGGCGCGCAGGGGGGGAACCTCGCGCGCCAGGAGGCCGAGCGCCAGGGCCGTCGAGCGGCTCACGCCCTGCATGCAATGGATGACCAGCGCCGCCTCTTCGGGAAGATTGTCGACGAAGGCCATGGCCGCCTCCAGATGGGCCACGCTCGGCGCCTCCGGCCGGGCGGGATCGGTGACGTCGTCGAATTCGAGGATGAGATGGCGGTCCCGCGTCAGGAGAGGCTCGCCGAAAGGCATGTTCCGCCGCTGGATGCCCAGGATATGGGTGCCGGCGCCCGCAAGGAAGCCGCGGCGAAGCTCGTAGGCGCCGCAGATCGCCATGCGATAGGGCCAGTCCCGCGGATGACGCGTCGGCTCGGCCAGAAGCGGCAGGATCATGCGCGCGCCTCCCGCGACCACGAGAAGGTCGGCGACGCCGCGCCCGCCCGTCCCCGGCATGCGCGCGCGAATCCGCGCCCGTGCGGGCACGCGCATCCGCGAGCCCAGCCACCCAAAATCTCGCCGGTCATGATGTGTCGCCCTTGTCGGAGCATCCGGGAAGCGAAGCGGCGCACGAGATTGTGCAACTGCTCCATGCGCCGCGTTCCAAGTCCCCTTGCGTCGCGGCACAATGGAATCACAGCGGAGATTCCAACGTCAACCTTGTTTCGAGCCCGAGGAGACGATTTCCTTTCGAGCCACGAAACAGACCGGGAAGGGGAGCGAGAAATACTTGTGCCGCGTCAAGCCGATACGCTCGGGCGTGGAATCTGGATTTGAATGCCTGCTTCTATCCGCTGTATCCGGCCACGTTGTCCCCTGCGGCTGAAATCTCATCGACGAACCGCGCGGGGGCGACGAGCCTGGAGCCGTTCCGCCCTCGGTGAGATCGCCTCTTTCCCTCGCCCAGGCGCATTTTCTTCACGCGAGCCGGGTCCACCTCGCCCGAAAATGCTCTAGAGCCGAGGCATGACATCAGCCGTCGAAGCCGCTCTTCCAGTGGGCGAGGAAGCCGCGATGCGTTCCATGCGCGGGCCGGCCGCTTGAGCGGCGGGCGCGAGGACGGCCGGGCGCTGCCGGGAAATCCGTCCGGGAGCGGGGTGGCGGCGGCGCCGCTGCCTTTGTCCGTCTTCCTGATCGCGAAGAACGAGGCCGATCGGATCGGCGCCACGATCCGCGCGGTTCGCGATCTCACGGACGATCTCGTCGTCGTCGATTCGGGATCGGCGGACGAGACCGTGGAGGTGGCCGAGCGGCTCGGCGCACGGGTGATTCGGCGCGACTGGGAGGGCTATGGGCCGCAGAAGCGCTTCGCCGAGGAATCGTGCCGGCACGACTGGATGCTGAACCTCGACGCGGACGAGGTGGCGCCGCCTTCTCTCGCGAGGGAGATCCGCGCCCTGTTCGCGCAGCCCGGCGGGCCGGACAAGGATGGCTATCGGATCGGCATCGCCGAGATCTTCCCCGGAGAAAGCGAGCCGCACCGGCTCGCCTATACGCTGCGCCCGGTGCGCCTCTACCGGCGCAGCCGCGGGCGCTACAATCCCTCGCCTGTGCACGACCGGGTCGATATGGCCGAGGGCGCGAGGATCGGCTCGCTGAAGGGCGTCCTGCACCATTTCTCCGTGCGCTCCCTCGGGGACCAGATCTCCAAGCTCCACCGCTATTCCGACCAGCAGGCGGACGATCTCGCCGCGCGGGGCGTCGTCATCCCGGCCTGGCGGGTGATCGTCGAGTTCCAGGCGGCGTTCTGGAAAGCCTATATCGGCCGCCGCCATTTCGTGCGGGGAACCTACGGCTTCCTCACGGCGATGAACTACGCCATCGCCCGCCACATGCGCATGGCCAAGCATTACGAGCGCAGCCGCAACATCCATTCCCGGCCGGGATCGGCGACGCCTTCTGTTGACCGGCTGGAGGGGAAGCCCTAATCCACCACCCTCAGGGTGACGTGGCCGAGAGGCTGAAGGCGGCGGTTTGCTAAACCGTTATACGGTCAAAAGCCGTATCGAGGGTTCGAATCCCTCCGTCACCGCCACGTTATGCGCCCCTAAGCAGTTGATATTGATCGCATATTTCTAACGGGCCGTGTCTCCATCCCAACATTTACCCCAACAAATGCGCGGGATTTCAAGGGACGCCGACAAACGGCAGCCTCATTGAGGTGATCGGCCTCCGGCCCTGCGAGCGCGATTTCGCCGATCCGAATCTGGATGGGTATCGTTTCTGGGAACGAGCTCCGCGGCGGGGGCGTTCCTCACGTGCGCGGACGGGTGTATGCGAGGCGGAACGCTCTCCAGATCGAGGGAACGGGGTGGAGCCAGATGGCCCGGAGCCGATCGCGGACGGCCTTCTCGCGCAGGTCCTCCAGCCGGATGCGGTAGCCCCGGCGGTCCGGGAACTGCGTATAGTTCTTCCCCTGGCCGGAGAAGTCGGCGAAGACCTCGATCGCACGGCCGACATCGCAGACGAGAATGAAGGGCGGCCAGCCGTGCGAGGTCGGGAGCGCGGGGGCATAGTCCTCGGCCTGCGCCTTCGCATTGAGCATCAACACGTCCCAGCCGGGACGAGCGAGCGCACCGGCATCGTCCTCGGCGCGGAACAAATCGGTTTGGCCGGCGAGTTCCTTTGCCCTGCCCTTGAGGCGCGACTGCTTGGCTTCCAGCACGAAGCAATCGCGTTTGTACAGGTCGATGCGGCCGCTAGTGTCACCGTTCGGGCGGCGCTTGTGCACGACGCGCTCGAATACATAATCGTTGTGCTCGTGCGTGGCACCGGCCGGATCGGGTTCAGGAAGGCCGAGGAGCCGGGTCAACCCAATCAAAAAGAGCGCATAGTTTGCCCGCTCCTGCCCTCCCTCGCATTCGGACCATCGGGCTATGAAAGCCTCGATCTCGCTCGCAGAGGCAGGCGGCTCGCGTTGCGCGAGAGCCCTTCCCATCTGCTCCTACCATTTTGGGTTGCATTTCGTACGTGCAGCCGCTGGGAGTCAGCCCCAGGTAGAAAGGAAGTTTGCCTCGGCTTATTGGCGCCTATTCGCCCCTCTTCCTCAGCCTCACCCCCGCCCCCGTTCTCCGGGATGAACTGGACGCCAGGTTTGATCAGGGCCTTTTCGCCCGCGCATTGGCCGCGAAAGACGGATGGGACTTCTGCACCCGACGCCCATTCCTCAGTTCCGAGGAGACTGCCCATTATCGACGGCGACCCGCCCCTATGAGATAATTCGAGTCATGAGCGACAACGTGACCAACGAACTGCTCTTCGAGACGCTGAAGGCCATCCAGGCCAAGCTGTCTCAGATGGCCGACGATATGGTGGACCCGAAATCCGACATGCGCGGCATGAAGGGCCACATGGCGGCCTTCATGCAGTCAGAGCTGGCGCAGGACGGAGCGCTCGCCTCGATCCAGGCCAGATTGGGCCGCATCGAGCGCCGGCTCGAATTGCAGGGATGAAGGACGGCCCCGAAGGACCGCCCTATGGTCCATACCGGCCCTGATATTCTTCGTGAATGTCTATTCCGGCTTTGCGGCGTCGATGCCTGCTGGACGTCCGAATCCGCCCCAGGGTTATCGCATATGGCTTTGATGGCGCGACGGAAATCGCAATGTGAACCCGATCGCATCTTTGTGTGAAGGGAGAACCTGGCTGCGGCGCGCCATATGCGATAGCCCTGAGCCGCCCCCCAAGGCACGGGAATCACCGTTCGGGCGCAATGCGTGGAGGGTTTATGCTCGGCCGCGGCGACCGGCGTCAGCCTGCCCACGGCTGGCCGGAAAGCGTGTCTGCCAGATGGTCTACGATGGCCCGCAACTTCATCGGCATCGGCTTGGCGCGAGGCCACACGGCCGAAATCGGGAGCGGCGTGGGCCTGAGGCGGTCCGCGATCCTGACCAGGCGGCCGCTTTCCAGCGCCTCGTGCGCAATGAAGAGCGGCAGAAGCGTGATGCCCAGCCCGGCCATCGCCATGTCGCGCATCGCCTCGCCGTTATTGGCCGTGATCCGGCTCCGCATCGGCACGCCGACCGTGTTTCCGGCCTCGCCGACGAACTGCCAAGTTTGGGCGGAATGGACGTTCAGATAGCCGATCGCGGCGTGTCCTGCGAGATCGGCCAGGGTGTCGGGCGCTCCGTGCCGCCCGACATAGCCGGGGCTCGCGCAGATGACACGCGGGTCTTCGCAGAGCTTGCGGGCCATCAGTCCTGAATCGGGCAATTGGCCGATTCGAACGGCGAGATCGAAACGGCCGCGCACAAGGTCGACGATCCGGTCCTCGTATTCCACCACCATGTCGAGATTCGGATGCAGGCGCGCAAACTCCGCCAGCGCCGGGCCCAGATGCCGGATGCCCAGGCTCATGGGAGCCGTGATCGCGAGCGCGCCGCGCAGGCCCGCCATGCCCCAGGCCGCGCTTTCCACGGCCTGGATCATCTCGGCCAGCGCCGGACGCAGCCTGACGGCGAGTTCCTCGGCGATTTCGGTCGGCGTGATGCGTCCGGCATGGCGCTGGAAAAGGGCCGCGCCCAGCGCCGTTTCGAGATCGGCGATGCGCTTGCTGACGACGGATTTGGAAAGATTCGCGCGTGCGGCGGCTCCCGACACCGTGCCGGATTCCATCACGTCCAGGAAGGTCCTGATCTCGTCTATGGTCCATTTCATTCCGACGGCATAGCGCGCCCGGATGTGGCCGGATATCGCCGTTCGAAGAATGCGAACACCGCGTCTGCGGGTCCAAGACTGCCATTTCGCTCCGGCGGGGCCGATATTCCCGGCAACGCAACATGGAACGGAGCGGAGCGATGCAGCTCACCGGCATCCACCACCTGACGGCGATCACCGCCGACGCCTCCGCCAACAGGCGATTTTACACCGACACGCTCGGGCTCAGGCTGGTCAAGAAGACCGTCAACCAGGACGATACCAGCGCCTATCACCTCTTCTATGCGGACGGGGAGGCGGCGCCCGGCACGGACCTGACCTTCTTCGACTGGCCGGCCTCGCCTGAGCGGCGCGGCACCCGCTCCATCAGCCGCACGGGCCTGCGCGTATCGGGCGAGAACAGCCTGAACTATTGGGCCGCGCGCCTTGGCGAGGCGGGGCTGAAGGTTGGCGACGTCGCCATCATCGATGGCCGCGCCGGCCTCGATTTCGAGGACCCGGAGGGCCAACGCTTCCGGCTGGCCGACGATGGCGGTGCGGGAACGGCTCATCCGTGGGACCGCAGCACGGTTCCCGCGGAGCACCAGATCCGCGGCCTCGGACCGATCACGATCTCGGTCCCGCAGAAGGAGCCGACCGACGCCCTTCTGACACGCGTCCTGAACATGACCGAGGAACGGGACTATGCGTCGCCGGACGGCGAGGGCCGCGTCCACGTCTATCGCATGGGCGAGGGCGGGCCGGCGGCCGAGCTGCATGTCGCCGTCCAGCCAGGGCTTCCCGCTGCCCGGCAGGGCGCGGGCGGGGTCCATCACGTCGCGTTTCGGACCCCGGACGTATCGGAAATCCGCGGCTGGGCCGAGCGGCTGTCGCAGCTCGGGGTTCGCAGTTCCGGCGAGATCGAGCGCTATTATTTCCGCTCGCTCTATTTCCGGGAGCCCGGCGGCAGCCTGTTCGAGATCGCGACGGATGGGCCGGGCTTTGCGGTGGACGAACCCCTCGACCGCCTCGGAGAGCGGCTGTCGCTGCCGCCGTTCCTGGAGCCCCGGCGCGCTTCGATCGAAGCGAATCTGAAGCCGCTGGACTAGAAGGCCGTCCGTGGCAACGGACGTGGCGGGAGGCGGCGGGCATGCCGCCTCCGCGCGTTTCCTGACACATATCGAGGAGAGAAGATCGTGGCGACCACCCTTTACTATGCTCCCGGCGCCTGCTCGCTTGCGCCGCACATCGTTCTCGAATGGATCGGCGCGCCCTATGAGGCGGTCAAGGTTCAGTTCGGCTCCAAGGAGCTTCTGGCGGTGAACCCCGCGGGCGCGGTCCCGACCTTGCGCGAGGATGACGGCTGGCTCCTGACCCAGGCCGGCGCGATCCTCGACTACCTGGCGCACAAGCATCCGCAGGCCGGGCTGTCGGGGGGCGATTCCCTGCGCGCCAGGGCGGAAGCGCATCGCTGGTCCGCCTTTCTCACCTCCGACGTGCATGCCGCCTTCTGGCCGATCTTCCTGCCGCACCGCTACACGACGGATCAGAGCGAGGAGGCGCGCAACGCGGTGGTTGCCGCCGGCCGGCAGCTGGTGGCGAAGCAATTCGGCATCCTCGACAAGCATCTCGAAGGACGGGAATGGATCCTCGACGGCGGCCGCTCCGTGATCGATGCCTATGCTTTTCCCATGATCCGCTGGGCGGCGGCCAAGCTGCCCGGGGGGCTCGGGGACTTTCCCCATGTGCAGGCGCTGCACGACCGGCTGGCCGCCGATCCGGCCGTGCAGAAGGTCCTGGCACGCGAGCAGACCACGCCCTCATGAGGTTCGAAACCGGCGCCCGGCACCAGGGTCCCCCGGCTCCTTCTTCGGGGCCGGGCGGGAGGGCGGAGCCGCTTCAGCCGCTCTTCTGAGCCGCCTGGGCAAAGGCTTCCAGCGTCGCGCGACTTGGAGCGAAGAACGTCGTGCCGGTATGCGGCGTCGAGAAATCGAGCAGGCGATCGTAAGCGCCCGGCGGCTCGCCGATATACATCCGCTGCAGCATCTTCTCGGTGACCCAGAGATATCGGGAATATCCGATGAAATACGTTCCGAATTCTCCCTGCCCGGGGCGACCAAACGGCATATTATCTCGCAAGATATCGCGCTCATTGCCATCGGCATCGACGATAGTCGCCAGCGATTTGTGCGATTTTCGTGGCGCGTCGTCGTCATCGATTTCAATGTTATCTATTTTCGTGCGACCTATGATTTCCTCCTGGAGAGGCGTCGGAGTCCGTGCCCAGGCGCCGAGATCGTGCAGATATTTCTGAACGACAACATAGCTGCCTCCCGCGAAGTCGGGATCCTCGTCGCCGACAAGCGCCGAAGCGGGCAGGGCGAGGCCGGTCGGATTGGCCGTGCCGTCGACGAAGCCCAGAAGGTCGCGCGCATCGAAATAGCGGAAGCCTGAAACCTCGTCGACGACGGTCACGCCGGTGCCGAGATTATCCAGCAGGATACGTTCAAATTCAAAGCACAGATCGGGCCGCTCCGATCGGATATGGAAAAGAAGATCGCCCGGCGTCGACGGCGCCGCATGGGCCGCTCCCTCGATCCGCGTAAAGGATTTCAGTTCCTTTGGCCGCTTATCGAAGTGAACGCGATCCCAAAGCTCGCGACCGATTCCGACGATGCAGGATAGCCGGGCGGAAAGATCGCGGAACCCGACAGTCTTGATGAGATCGTCAAGTCCGTCGAGCACGGAGCAGACCTTTGCGAGGGCGGCCTGCTCGCCCGCAACCGTGACCACCAGAAAGACTGCCGCCTGCGACAAGGGCGCGTCGATGCTCTGTGCGTCGATCGGCACCCGGTCCCAATTCTTCTCCGACATCCGCACACTCCGCCCCGGCAAGCTCGGGGGCTATAGCGTAACCATCGTTCTTGTCGCCATCCTATTCGGCTGAGATGCCGAAACGCCGGTGCCCGGGGAGGCTGGTCGAAGCATCGCCGATTCGGCATGTTTTTCGGCATTCGAGGAAGCGTTTCGCCCGTGAGGCGCTGACGATCTGATGCGGCCGGAAACTCTGCAAATGCCCTCCCTCGATCGATCGTTGCTCATCCGGCGCAACCGCGCCAATCTCGGCAGAGGATTCTCGCTTCAGTTGGATGACGGGCGGGGGCGTGGCAAGGCACCCCGATGCCGCCGGGCGACGCCAGCGCGAGGACGATGATGCATCAGCGATATCGAAACGCTTGTCGGACGCTTCTTCCGGCCACGATCATCATTGTGACGATCTTCTTCTTCCACCAGGCCTATCCTGACATCATTCAGGCGGGCGACGGGTTCGGTGTCGATGGCGTGCTGTATGCCAAGATGGTTGTTCATCTTCAGGACATGATCAATAACAGCGAGCTGTCTCGATATCACGCTCAGCGCATTCTGCCTTCCTTTGTCATCAAAACGATATTGTCGATAACGGGGAACGAGTTTTCCAGGGAAAATATCATATATGCATTCATGTATATGAATTTTTTCCTTACGCTTCTTGCTCTTGTCCTTTGGTTTGCGGCCTCTTACCGCTTGCGCCTGTCACGCTTGGCTTTCTGGATAGGCTTTTCCGGCATCGCCCTGTGCTTCCAGAGTGCCAAGAATATTTACTACTATCCTGTTCTTACAGATACATTTGCTTTGGCAATAGGGTGTGGCTTTCTGTATGCTGCGGTCGTTAGAAATGCTTATCTGGTTTTTCTCCTCGCGATGATAGGTGCGTTCACGTGGCAGATCAGCAGTGCTGCCGGCGCCCTGATGATCATTGCATTTCTTTTCGAATTTCAGAAAACCCCTCTTGTAAATCGCTTGTTCATCGAGAGAAGGCCGATTTTATACAGCTTGATCTCATGTATATTATTGATCTCTTTCGTTGTTGCCGCTTCCTCGGTCGCGTTGTCCATGATGGGGCCGGACCGAAAAAGACATTTCCTGGGAAGGATTCTCAACTTCGATTTTATCAGGATGCTGACGAACTCTCCGACGCTGTTGTTGATCGCGCTGGGGGCGTTGTCCATATTGATTGCGGCCTACCTCGCCAAGCCCAGGCTGGCGGCAGGACCTTTGAAAATCGCTGCGCATGTGATTGTCGCGGGCTTGATCATCGCGATCCCTGCCGTGATTGTCCGTTCGATTTCCAATCCGGATATCGTGGTATTTGGAGTTCAGGGTTTTCGAGAAACACTCTCGGCGCTTCTTCTCGACCGTGTCTTTTCCGGGATGGTGCTACAGCCGCTCATCGCGCATGCGGTGTATTATGGGCCGGTGTTTCTTCTCCTGATTGTCAGATGGCCCGATGCCGTCAGGTCAGCGATTGCTCTCGGGCCTGCAGTCGTCCTCATGTTGCTCCTGTTCCTAGGATTGGCAGGATTCTCGGAGTCGCGTTTTTCCATCCTGATGTGGCCGTTCGCAGTCGCGGTCACCGCATATGTTTACAAGTCGGAGAATACGTCGACTCTTTTCAATGCAACTTTTATTTTGCTTGTGATCGTCTTTTCGAGCGTCTGGCTGAGGACCAATGACGTGCTTTCCGCAACCCAGGATTCGAATGCCTTCCATCAATGGATCGGATCCGTGCTGACGACGCGCTTCGGCCCCTCGATGGATTGGCCTGCCTATGCGGGACAGGGCATCGTCGTCCTGGCCGCGCTCGGCTGGCTGGCTTGGGTCACGCGGAACGGGGAGCGGGAGGCATCAGGCACGTCCCCGTCTTCCAGGATCGGGTGAAGGGGAGGCGGGCTCGGCGGTCATTCCGGCGAGAACCATTTGTGCAGGGTGTAGAGGCTGCGCAGGGGGCGAAAGCCACGCCGGCACCAGGTCCGCTGCGGGGCGATGTTGTTGACCTGGGTCGAAACGCTCAATTGCCGGCAGCCGGCCCTCCGGGCCGCTTGCAGGGCCTGGTCTACCAGGCGGCCGTAAATGCCCTGTCCCTGCACCTGGGGAAGAACGGCGTTGAGGACGATTTCCCTCGCATTCATGTCGGTGGTCAGAAAGGCGACGATCCTGCCATCCGCGACTGCCACGAAGGCCGGGGCCGTGTCGTCGCATGTCGTGACGCTGGATTGCGCCCATTCGACATAGGCCGCGTCCGCGTCCGTGCCCGACAGGCGCGGGTCCGAATGGAAATGTCCCAGATAGCCCCGGAAGGCCGCCTTCGCGACTTCGGCCACGGCGGCGGCGTCCGCGGGGGAGGCGCGCCGAAGGGTCTCGCCCGCAGGCGAAGCGCCGGGCTCGGGCAGGCGAGCCAGATCGTGGCTGTAATAGACCAGCATGTCCATCAGCCGGTAGCCGTCCTCCTCGAGCGCCTGCACGAGGGGCAGGTGGTTGCTGTCCACCCGTGCCGTGATCATCTGCACGCCTTGCGCGCGCGCCGCCGCGTTCACCCGGTCGAGCGGGGCCGAGAGATCCGTCAGCCGCGCCGCGGTGATGCCGAAGCGCGCGGATTCCAGGGCGTTGAGTTCAATCGGCATGGGTGCCTTCCGTGTGGCCGAAGCGGGTCAGCCGCAGGCACAGATAGATCACCATGGCCGTCAGGCCGATATTGAGAAACTGCGCGATCTCGGGCCGGAGAACCCGCGTCAGGAGGGCGATGAAGATCATCGTGGCGATGAAGCCGACCCCGTAGGACAACAGGAAGCGCGGCAGGTCCCGGCGATGCGAGGCGGTGCTTTGAAACGACCAGCGCCGGTTCAGGAGATAGCTGAGCGCCAGCCCGAGGCCGTAGCACAAAGCCGCGGTCGCGACCGCCGAAAGCCCAAGCCACACCAGCAGCACGAACAGCAGGTAGAGGCCGCCATTCGTCGCGAGGCCGACGACGCCGTAGCGCATCAGGCTGGGAGGCAGCAGTCGGAGGAGGCGGGGCGCCTCAGCCACGGCCGGCCCGCTCGCCGGCGTCTCGCATGTCCTCCCCGTCGGTCGTCTGCTCGACCAGGATGCGCGGCCGATCCTGTACCTCGGCAAAGATGCGGCCGATATAGACGCCATGCACTCCCAGCACCGCGAGGATGAGGCCGGCGAGAAACCAGACGGACAGGATCAGGCTGGTCCAGCCCGGAACGCTGAAGGCGCCCGTCGCCCAGGCGAGCAGCAGGACGACCGAGAACAATGCCGCGAAGCCGCTGAGCGCCGCGCCCAGAACGACGCTGAGCTTGAGCGGGCGATCCGAGAAGCGGATGACGATGGCGCCCGCCATGCGGATGAGCCGGCTCAGGTTGTAGGAGCTGCGCCCGATCTGGCGCGCCGACCTGTCCAGCGACAGGGTGGTGACGGGCAGGCCCGTCAGCGCCACCATCACCGGCAGAAACACCTCCTTGTCGCGGAAGCGCAGCAGCACGTCGACCAGCCGGCGGCTGTAGATGCCGAAATTGCCGATGTTGTTGTTCAGCTTCAGCCCGCCCAGCGTTTCCATCACGCGATAGAACAATTGCGATGCCCGGCGGCGAAAGCCCGTGTCGCTCCACTCCCCGCGATCGACGACAACCGCATCGCTCCCCTCGGCCAGGGCCTTGTCCAGCAGGCGCGGGATGATGGCCGGATCGTCCTGGAGATCGCAATCGAGGACGACGACCCACTCCCCGCGCGCGGCCTCGAGCCCGGCCCAGATGGCCAGGTGCTGGCCGTGGTTTCGCGACAGCCGCACGCCCCGAATCCGTCGATCCCTCTGCGCGAGGCCCCTGATCATCGGCCAGGGATCGTCCGGGGCGCGGTCGTCGACCAGCACCAGCTCCCATTCCAGCCCGGATTCGCGCAACGCCGCCGCGACCGCGTCCGACAAGGCCTGGAGACAGTCCCGGCAGCCATAGACCGGCGAGACGATGCTGATCAGCGTTGCCGGCTTCACGAGATCGCCTCTCCGTCGAAATAGCCGAGCGCGTGATCGATCACGTTCTCGATCTGCGAGCCGAGATCGAAGAACATCGGCAGGCGCACGAGCGTTTCGGATATCCGGTCGGTCACGGCGAGCCGCCCGTGGCTGCGCGCGAGCCTCTTCCCGGCCGGCGCGCTGTGCAGCGGCACGTAATGGAACGGCGTTCCGATCCCATTCGCCTTCATGTGGGCGATGAAGCCCGCGCGGTCGGCCTCGTCCCGCAGCAGAAGGTAGAACATATGTCCGTTCCCGGTTCCCTCCGCCGCGAAGCGCGGCAGGCGCAGGCGCTGGCGGGTCTCGAGTTCGGCGAAGGCTTCCATGTACCGCTCGAAACAGGCGAGGCGGCGCGTATTGATCATCTCGGCCATCTCGAGCTGTGCATAGAGATATGAGGCGATCAACTCGCCGGGGAGAAAGGAGGACCCGATATCGACCCAGGTATACTTGTCCACCTGGCCGCGGAAGAACCGCGACCTGTTGGTGCCTTTTTCCCGGATGATCTCGGCCCGCTCGACCATTTCGGGGCGGTTGACGGTCAGCGCCCCGCCCTCGCCGCTGATGATGTTCTTCGTCTCATGGAAGCTGAACGCTGCAAGGTCGCCCAGCGAGCCGCAGGGCCGCCCCTTGTAGCGCGAGCCGAGGGCCTGGGCCGCATCCTCGACGAGCAGGAGGTCGTGGGCGCGGGCGATGGCCGCCAGCGCGTCCATGTCGGCGGGAAATCCCGCATAATGAACCGCGAAGATCGCGCGGGTCCGCGGCGTCACGGCCGCAGCGACGCAGACGGGATCGATGTTCAGGGTATCGGAATCGATGTCGACGAAAACCGGAACCGCACCGCGCAAGGCAACCGCATTGGCGGTCGAGACGAACGTGAACGAAGGCATGATGACTTCGTCCCCGGGGCCGAGGTTGCAGAGAATCGCTGCCATTTCCAAGGCCGCGGTGCAGGAATGCGTCAGCATCGCCCGGGGCGCGCCGGTCAGCTCGCAGATCCGGGCGCTGCATTGCCGGGTATAATGGCCGTCCCCGGCCAACTGCCCCCGCCGGATCGCGTCGCGCAGATATTTGACTTCATTTCCGACGAGGGATGGTCTGTTGAAAGGAACGGGGAGGGGGCCCATGACTCACTTTCCGTCAAGTTTGGAGGTTGCAAGCCCGGCCGAGGATCTGGAACCCTGCATGGTCCAGACCAATACCCCAAGGGAGACGGCCACCAGAAACCCCTGCCCGATATAGAAGTGCCAGTTCATCCAAGGCCCGTAGGGAGAGAAGTATATCGATTTCGGCCACTGATCCAGAAAGCCATAGTCCGGTTTTGGCCATGGAGCTTGGTTGATCCTCAACCAGAAGCGGGAGTAGATGGCAGTCAATGCTGTAAAGGCGATGACGAAGGCCGCCCCGATCGCTCTTCCGTCCTGTGTCTTCGCGACGATCGTAACGACAAAAGGCCATAGAAGAAGAGTAAATCTTGATTCGGAGAAGCCGGAGAGGCCAATAAACAGCAGCAACATAAGCGTGACGGATGGCCCGAGGGTTGTCGCCGATCTGACCGTATCAGGCCATTTCGCAATCAGGAGAAGGAATACCGGGCCATAATAGACCGCGTGTGCAATGAAAGGCAGCAGAACCATCCTGTCCGACACCCGGTCGACAAGCAGCGCCGCGAGTATTTCCCGAACCCCCTGAAGGCCAGGCGCCGGAATATCTGGATTGGAGATCGAGCGGATGATCACGGCAGGGATCGCGATGATCAAGCCCGCGACAACCATGTGTGCGGCGATTTTCAAAGGTCTTGCCGCCAGCCTGGGCTTCGCGAGGTATGCGGCGACCAATATAGATAGCGCCCCCAGCCCGATCAATAGCAGCGTCGGAGAGTTCGTCAGCACCCTGGTAAAATCAAAAGTCAGTATCCTTCCCAGAAAATTTCTTTTCCGCTCCGCCCCCATCATCGACAACGCGACCGAGGAAGCGGCAACAGTCAAAGAAATAAACAAACTGAATGAGATAATTCCATATAAAACTCGCTTATTCTCAACGAATAAGCGAGCGCCTGGAGGCGCTTTCTGAAACTCGAAAAGAAGCGCAATGGCCAGCAGAGCCCCGACAGCGCTGCTCATCTGCCACGCAAAAGCACCGAACACAGATAAGATGCAAATAAGAGGCAATCTTCTGGAGATGGTTGCATAAACCAGCCCGCATCCGGTCATGAGGCCATACGCGTCGGTCATGACTGGATTATAATATATCTGCTTTGCATTTAGGTAAAAAAGAACAATTCCTGATGCGCCAATCAAGAAGGCTGTCGTTCCAAGATTGAGTCGCCTCGTTATGGCGACCCAAAAGCCCGCTGAAATCAGAACAAGAATAAGGTTCATGATTATAAATATCTGAATAATATTATTGTTTGTTGCGGTTATTCCAAGTAGGCCTACCCATGTTCTCGCAATAAGCGATGGAAGCATTTTCTGCGCGTAATACGCGGAGAGTTGGTCCTGCTTGACCATCTCGTCGAGACGGGTCACCATTTCTGCATAAACGGTGCCGTCATAGCCGACCCCGTTTCCTGCAGGAATGATCTCTGGCCAGCGTGTGTGGAACGCGAAAATAACAATTACAAGAAGAAATGGTAAGATATAGATTCGCATTTTGTCTTGATTTTGCGAAATCATCGTCTTTTCCAGATCGGGCTCGACATTGCGGCTCTCATATCACAGTGTTGGAAAGAGGCAATAATCGTACTTATACCGAGAGTCGGGGTCAAAATCCGTGCGCCCAGGCGTACGTTCCGATGGACATGATGTGCCGTGCATAGCAGCAATGATCGGGGATATCCCCGAAACCGCGGGTTCCAAACGTTGGAATCAAGAGAGTAGCCGTTCGGAGCGACGTGGATGCCGGCCCCTGTGAACAGGATGTGTTCAGAGAGAAGAGGGCCCCCGGCTCCGCCCGGAGAGCCGGTGCCGCCCTCGGCGGGACTGCGCGCCGGCCGATGAGTGCCGCTGTCGGCCTCCGGCCTGCTTTCGCCGGCGCCGGCGGAACCTTCTCGGGGCTCGGCCTCGCGCGCTTCGCCTATGTGCCGCTCTTTCCCGCCATGGTGTCGGCGGGCTGGGTGAGCGGGGGGCAGGCGGGGCTCCTCGGCGCCCTGAACCTCGCCGGCTACGTGCTTGGGGTCGTCGGCGGACGGCGGGTCGGCGCGGCGCTCGGCACGGGGGCCTCTCTTGATCTCGGCATGGGTCTCGTCGTCCTCTCCTTCGCCGGCTGCGGCTGGAACGGCGGCGTTGTCTGGCTTGCCGCCTGCCGCGCCCTCGCCGGAATCGCGGGCGGCATCCTGATGGTGCTGGCCGGGCCGGCGGTCCAGGGCCTCGTCGCCCCCGAGCGGCGCGGGCTTGCGGGCGGCATCGTCATGACGGGCGTCGGAACGGGAGCGATCGCGGGCGCGATCGCCGTGCCAACCCTGCTCGGCGCGGCCGGCATCGCCGGGACCTGGCTCGGCCTCGCCGCCGCCGTCCTCTGCCTGTGGATCGCCGCGCGTCGCGCATGGCCGCGGGTTCCCGTCGTGGCCGTCGTGGGCGCGCTCCCTGCCGGCACGGGCCGGCTCGCCCTGGCCTATGGCCTGTCGGCCGCCGGGCTCGTGCCGCACATGGTCTATCTCGCCGATATCGTCGTGCGGGGGCGGGGCCTTGCCGTCCCCTGGGGGGCGGGGGCGTTTCTCGCCTTCGGCCTCGGCGGGATCTGCGGCCCCCTGGTCGGCGGGCGGGTGGCCGATCGCCTCGGGTCTGTCCGTGCCTTCCGCATCTGGCTCGGCCTCCAGCTTGCGGGGGTCTCCCTGCTGTTCGCGCCCTTCGGCGCGGCGCTGATGGCGGGCGGGTTCCTCGGGGGCTTCGCCGCGATCGGGCTCACCGCCGTGACGCTGGCCCGGGCGCGCGAGATGGCGGGCCCTGCTTCCGGAGCCGTCTGGGCCCGCGCGACGCTCGCCTTCGCATTCGCCCAGGCGGCGACGGGATTCCTGATGGCGGCGGTTTTCTCGTGGACGGGCTCGCATGCCCAGCTCCTCGGCCTCGCCCTCCTGTTTTCCCTGGCCGCCTTCGTCCCCCTCGGAACGGGAAAGGCGGCCGCCTGAGCGCTCGACGGCGGCCTCCGTCTTCGCCACAAGCAGGCATGATCCGACGTCCTCCTCCCGATCCGCAAGCCGTCGCCGCGGGCGAGCGCTCGGCGCTGGCCCGCGCCATCACGCTGGTCGAATCGAAGCGCGCCGACGACCGCAAGGCCGCGCGGGCCCTGATCGAGGCGCTGCTGCCCCGCACGGGACGCGCCGTCCGCGTCGGCATCACCGGGGTGCCCGGCGTCGGCAAGTCGACGATGATCGACGCGCTCGGTGCCCATCTGATCGAGCAGGGCATGAAGGTCGCCGTTCTCGCCGTCGATCCGAGCTCACGGCGGACGGGAGGGGCGATCCTCGGCGACAAGACGCGGATGGCGCGCCTCGCGGTCGCGCCCGAAGCCTTCGTGCGGCCGTCTCCCTCCTCGGGGACCCTGGGCGGCGTCGCCGCCAAGACGCGCGAGGCGATGCTGCTCTGCGAGGCGGCCGGCTTCGATGCGATCCTTGTCGAGACCGTGGGCGTCGGCCAGTCGGAAACGGCCGTGGCGGACCTGACCGATACCTTTCTCGTCCTGGCGCTGCCCGGGGCGGGAGACGAGTTGCAGGGCATCAAGAAGGGCGTCATCGAGCTGGCCGACATCATCGCGGTGAACAAGGCGGACGGCCCCGGCGCGCAGAGGGCGGCGGCGGCCGCCGCCGAATACCGCGCCGCCTTGCGCATCCTCGTGCCGCATGACGCGCTCTGGACGCCGCCGGTGCTCCTCGTCTCGGGCCTCGCGGGGCAGGGTCTCGAAGAGCTGTGGGCGGCCGTAATGGCTCACCGCGCGCGGCTCGAAGGCGCGGGCGCCCTGGCGAGGAAGCGCCGCGAGCAGAATACCCGCTGGATGTGGGCGATGGTGGAAGAGCGGCTGCGCGAGAAGATGCTGACGAGCCCGGCCGTCCGCGCGCGGCTCCCCGATCTCGAGGCGGCCGTCGCGGAGGGCGCGGTCTCCCCGGCGGCGGGGGCGGACGAGCTGGCCGCGCTCCTGGGCTTGTGAGGCGGGCAGGGCAGGGGATTCCGATGCGTCTTCTCGTCACCGGCTTCGGCCCCTTTCCGCGCATGCCCCGCAATCCGAGCGCGGCGATGGCCCGGGAGGTCGCGGCCGCGCCCCGCCTGCGCCTTCACGGCATCGAGGCGGCACCCCTCGTCCTGACCACCGCCTATGGCAGCCTTCCCGCGGAACTCGATCCCGCGCTCGCCGCCGGACCCGATATTCTCCTCCTGCTCGGCGTCGCGGGGAGGGCCTCGCGGGTCCGCGTGGAGGAGCGCTCGACCCCCCGGCGCTCGACCCTGTTTTCCGATGCGAGGGGCGCCCGGCCGGAATTGGGGGCCGGACTCGGGGCGGCGCCGCGCAGAACCCGCGTGCGGATCACGCCCGTTCTGCGCAGCCTCGCCCGCCACCGCATCGAGGCGCGCCGCTCCCGCGATGCCGGCCGGTATCTCTGCAACGCAGCCTATTTCCGCGCCTTGGCGAGGACGGGGCCGACGCTCTTCGTTCACATCCCCCTGGTTCCGAAGCCGAGGCGGGCGGGACGTCGCGGGAGGCTCGCGGGCGCCTCGTGGCGGCGGGCGCTGGCGGCCGCCCTCGTCGAGATCGTCATCGGAATGGGACCCGCCGCCCGGCGGTTTGTCGTGCCGGCGGCCATCCGGTAGAGGTCCGGTTGGGCAGCCGCTCGTTCGGATCGATCGCCCAGCCCGGAGCCGCGCGCATGCAGACCTTCTTCGTCGAGATCAAGTGCAAGCTCGGCCAGACCTACCCGGTGGCCAGCGCCCTGGCCGACCGCGAAATCGCCTCGGAAATCTACTCGACGGCGGGAAATTACGACATTCTCGCCAAGTTTCACGTCGATGACGGGGTCGATATCGGCCATTTCGTCGCCGAGAACGTCCAGACCCTCGCCGATATCGCTGATACGCGCACCGTGATCACCTTCAAGGCGTTTTGAGAGGCGCACCGGCATGATCGGGCGGCGGGCAGGTCTGGTTCCTCTCGTGCGCCATCGGTTCCCGCGGACCGCATGGGGCGCTCAGAGGGTCTCGCTCTGCGAGCAAACCATTAAACCAAATTGGTTCATAGGAGGAGCACCGCTTCCGGCGGTCTGAGTCTCCGGCTCCTGCTGCGACGCGAGAGATCGCCGGTCCGCGCCGCCGAATGCCTCCACAGTTTCCAGTCTCGCATTCCGGCCAGCCTCTCTTCTCGTCAGCGAAAAAGGAAGGCGAGAGAGACCTTTGCATGAGGTCAGCGCTCGATGGAAGCCAAGACAACCAAGCTGGTTTTTGTCATCAACCTCCGATCTGTCGCGAGGATCATTTGGACTGGCGAATGGTTGGTGCTATCCTGAGCGAATGAACCAATCTGTGGAATTGGTCCAAGAATGGTTTTCCAGCGAGCGCCTTCGCAATGGCGAAAGGTTGCCGCCGGAGCGCGTCCTGGCCGAAAGGCTCGGATTGTCGCGTGCTTCCCTGCGCAAGGGCCTAGCTCTTCTGGAGGCGGACGGTCTCCTCGTCCGGCAGGTCGGACGGGGCACCTTTGTCCAGGGAGGAGCCGCGGCGGAGGGACGGGAAAGCCACGAGGAGGCGGGAACTGGAGCGGGAGGTCCCGGCGAATTTTCCGATGCCTCTCCCCGGCATCTTCTCTCGGCCCGGCTTGCTTTCGAGCCTGTTTTGGCGCGGCTTGCCGCGCGCGAGGCGACGGCGGCGGATCACGAGCGGATGCGCCGGGCGGAAGCCGCGGTGGGAGCGGCACGGGATGGAGCCTCGCTCGACGATGCGGACGACGCCTTCCACCGCGCCATCGCCTTGGCCTCGGGAAACCCGGTTCTCGTCGATTTGTTCGACCGGGCCATGCTCGCACGGCACCGGCTGGAATGGGGCCGGCTGCGCGACAGGGTGGGCCTCGCCCAGGCGCAAGCCGCCCGTGACGACCACCCTCGGATCCTCGGCGCCATTCTCGCGCGGGACGCGGAGGCGGCCGAGGCCGCCTTGACCCATCATCTCATGGTCGAGGCTGCAACCATTTTGGGTTTATTGGTTTAAGGCATCTGTGTCCGGGCGGGAGGCTCACTGCGTCCACGCGGCCGCATAGGTCTTGATGGGAGTGAAGCGCTCCAGCCGGGCGTCGATCATGCCCTGGATCTTGTCATAGACCTGCGGAATGGTGAGGCCGGGGCGCGTCCAGCGGCCGCGGCGCCTGCGCCCGCCCGTGCGAACGGCCGGCCCGTAGAAGATCGCCACGTTGGCGCGGGCCGCCGCCGGAAAGATCTGGGAGGCGGTCGGCGGCGTCTTCTCCTCGCGGAGTGCGATGAAGCGGGCCGCGTCCTCGATTCCCAGGAAATGGGCGAGATACATCTCCGTGGTCGTCAGGGGCCGGCCGATCTTCAGGCCGATCTCTTCGGCATCCTTCTTCAGCATCTCGGCGGCCATGACGGCCGAGAGATAAGGGTCGTCGCGGAGCCGGAGAATGCGGGTGCGAAGCTCGGGATCATCGACGATCGGCTTCTCTTTTTCGCCATAGACCGCGGCGGCCTCGGCCGCGAGGCCGTGATCGGCCCCGAACCGGCGCACGACGTCGAGCCACGTCCGGTCGATGAATTGGTACAGACCCTTGGCGCTCGAGGTCGGGGCCTTCACGCTCGGCTGGAAGGCCGATTCCTTGTCGGCGAGCGCCATCAGATAGATGGGGTCGACCTTGGTCGCTGCCGCGGCCCGCACGATCGCGTCCACGAGGGGGCGCGGCACCTCGCGATTGCCGAAGCGAAGGAACTGCTCGACCTGCGCCCGGGCATCGGCGAATCCCTGGTTCTCCGCGGCCGGGACCGAGACGGTGATCTCGGGCAGGGCGGGCAAGGCGATGGCGTCCAGCGATGCCCTCGCCTGCGCGATCGGGGCGAGAGCTGTGCCCGGCATCATCATGCTCACGGCGAGGCCGCCGACGACACAGGCGGCGATCCGCCCGGCCTTGAGCGTCGCCCCTTCGAGCGAGACGCCGAGGCTTTCCGGTTGTTTCAGCACGGAGCGGGGAGCGAGCCAGAGGATCTCCGTATCGCCGTTCAGCGCCCGCGCGCATTCAAACCGACCCTGCGACCAGGACCGCATCTCGCCCCCAAAGCAACACGCCCGAAATTCTTGTGCGCGAGAGCTTCATGCCGGGGCGATATGGCCGCAATGGGACGAGATCGAGGTCTTTCGAGCGACCTTCGTCATGTTCATGGGAGAATTTCGGCACCGAGGGCGTATCGAGACCGAATGAGAAGGTGGGGCCTGTCCGATTTCCGTCCGTTGGCGCGCCGGCTCCAGAGGGCCGGACTTGTCGTTGCGCTCCTTTCGGCTGCCTGCTTCGAGGTGGCTGTTGCGGAGGAGACACGACAGGTGAAATTCGGTGTGCTGATGCTCTCTTATGATGCGCAAACATGGTCCGTAACCTCCGGGGAGAGCGGATTCACGGCCGAATGCACCGTCCGGCGGTGCCTGGGACGCATCGTGACGGGGCGTGTCCTGCCCGATTCGAGATGTGGCGCGGATGAACTGGGACCCGGCGCGGGGCGGGTTTCGAGCGACTGGCGCGCCGCCGGGACGGCGCCGGGCGATCTGCATTGGCTCGTCGCCCGCTGGTGGCGCGGATGCCGCAACGCCCATCCCGAAAGCCTCGCCGCCTGCACGCTGCATGCGGGCGCGGCCTATCGGATCGATGCGCCGCTTCTCACCTGTCGGACAGCGCCGCAATCAGAAGTGATTGCGACCATCCTGTCTCTGATCGGCGGGATTTCGACGAAAATCCGCTGAGGGCGGCACGGTGATCCGCTGCGCGAGCCCACGTATTCCACGGCATTCGGTGGCGGGCGGAGCATGGTCGGAGCGGCGGGATCGAACCCACGACCCCTAGTCCCCCAGACGCCCCAAAGCCGTTTTTAGGCCATTTCAGACTAGTTCACAAGGTATCGATACCTCTTGTTTTCCAGTGGCATACGTGATCGACTGTTTTCACGGGGGTTCACTGAGATTCGATTTTTTGAACCCCCGTTGAACCCCCAAGTCCAGACTAGGGCTCGCCAACGGTGCCGATCGTCGCCCTCACCGCACAATATCTGAAGGGGCTGAAGCCGCCCGAAACCGGGCGGCTCGAGATATGGGACGAACGCACGCCCGGTCTCTGCCTTCGCCTGTCGTCGACAGGGAAGGGCGCCTGGTCGTTCCGATATCGGCCAAGGGAGGGCGCCGGCTTTCAGCGGATCACCCTGGGCAGCCTCGAGGCTTTGGGCCTCGCCGACGCGCGCGAGCGCGCCGCGAAGCAGCGCGCGGCTGTCGTGGACGGCCGCGATCCTCAGCGGGAGCGGATCGCAAAGCGGGAAGCGGCGCGGAACGCGCTCACCTTCGACATGCTGGCGCAGCGCTATATCGACGAATATGCGAAGCCTCGGAAGACCAGTTGGCGGAACGACGAGGGCTACCTCAAGCGGCCCCGGGCTGAATGGGGAAAGCTGCCGGCCGGCGACATCTCGCGGCGCGATGTCATCGCGCTCCTCGACGAGATCAAGGTCGCCGCACCAATTTCGGCCAATCGCACCCAATCCATCATCGTGACCCTCTTCAATTGGGCGGTCGATGCTGAATTGGTTGAAACCAATCCGGCCGCTCGGATGAAGAAACGCGCGAAGGAGACCGCCAAAGAGAGGACGCTTTCGGATGCGGAGATGCGCGTCCTTTGGACGGCGCTCACGGGGGAGGGGACTGGCGTCAAGGCGGATGTCGCGGATGCCCTTCGGCTGCTGCTTCTCACGGGGCAGCGCCCGGGCGAGATTGCCGGGCTCGGCCGGGCGGAGATCGTCGACCTCGACGATCCTGCCGACGCGAGGATTGAAATTCCAGGCGCACGGATGAAAGCCGGGAAGCCGCACGTGGTGCCGCTCGCACCCATGGCACGGGATATCGTCGTTGCCGTGATCGCCCGGCGCCGGCGCGATGGTGACGACCAGAGCGAGTTCGAGCCTCGGGACAAGGCGGTCTTCGCCAGCCGTTTCGTGGCGCGCGCGACACTCGCTCGGCATAGCCTCTCGCAGGGCCTGCGACGCGTGATCGCTTCGCTAGACGCTAGCAAATGGGAGAGCGACAGCGCCGCCGCGGAGACGATCGCGTCCCTAAAGGGGGCGCCACCAACCCCCCACGATTTCCGGCGCACGGTCGGGACCGGGCTCGCTCGTCTCGGCGTATCTCGCGAGGATCGCAAGGCGGTCCTCGCGCACGTCGAGGACGACGTCCATGGCCGGCACTATGACAAGTACGAGCGGCTGAAAGAGAAGCGCGCGGCTCTCGCGGCGTGGGAGGCGCATGTCTCGGTGATTATCGCAGAGCGGCGCCGATGGTCGTGAAGCTTTCCAGCAAACTCGATGCTTTTGTCCGCAAGCAAGGGACCCTTCGTCCTCCCCCCCTTGCTCGCACGACCGACCCGTATTGGCTCTCATACGCCGATCTCGGCAGGCTGGAGCAGATATTGGCTCCGAAAATGCCAAGGGCGGACGTCGGCTATCGTTTGCAACAGATTGCCGTCGGATACGCGCGCCAGAAGGCGCGCCGCGCAAAGGCGCGAGATTTAGCTAATAGGGCCAGTTCTCTTCGCGCCTTGGCCGACGCTGCCGCCAGGATAGACAAGGCACTAAAACGCGTAGACGAAGATGATCTGATATGGTCGTTTGAAGATATTAAATTCGATTTTGAGCTATTACACGAAGAGGCGGACGACGGAACGGTGCAATTCTCAGACCGGAAATTCGAGGAATTTGCGGACGCCGTCCTTGCGCAAATCGACATTACGCGAGAGGTCGCTCGAGACTGGCGGTCGGCGCCGAACGAAGGCTGAAGTCGATCACTCAAAGGCGAGGGCACAAAAGCCTAGAGCGCAGGTGTATCTGGGAGCCGCTCATCCAACTCCGGAATGAAGCTGGTCATGCTGGCTTTGCCGACAATGGACCGCTGATGCGCATGGTGGACATCTATCACAGGCATTTCGGCATCGACGCACCTGCGCCAGGCGCGGTGCGTCAGGCTGTCAACGACATGAGGGATCCAGGCGCTTAAGGGGCAGGTCGGGTGTTGTGTTCCGAAATTACAAAAATCGAAACACCTCATGCCCTGCGTAGCTCCAGTTGATTACCAGAAAGACCGTCCGAAATCAGGAGACGGTCTATGTCCGAGCGGCGCATCCTCCTCAAGCATGAGGTCTTGGCGCGAGTGCGCCTCAGCAATCCGACGATCTATCGGCTGAGGCGGAAGGGCAAATTCCCTGAGCCATTCGTGATCGGCGAGCAAAAGGTCGCCTGGTTCGCCGACGAGATCGAGGCTTGGCTTGAGGCGCGTGAGCGGACCTCTCTGGCGCCGGCCGAGGCGGCATGAGCGCACCCGCCATGTCACGCCGTACCCCGAAAATGTTACGCCCGCGTCACGCTCGGCAGAGGGGCGTGACATGAGCGGCCTCGACTGGCGCCGAGCGCGCCCCGCTCGCGAAACGCAGTCGATTGCCGACGACGATCGCGACTTCCGGCATCTTGGCTTTGGCGGTCGGCCTCGCCGGCCGCCACCATCCAAAGCGTCGCTCCGAGCCCTCGCCGACGCAGCGACAAAAGAATTCGTGGCCCGGAAGGCCGCGGCGCCGAAACCCGATCATGAGGAGGTCAAGCCGCCATGGGAGGAGTGATCGTCCCCTTCCCGGCCGCCCGGCGTGTGGGCCAGATCCGCAAGACGGCCGC
>NZ_DAOLAJ010000046.1:28137-30707 GCF_035325185.1 Enterovirga sp.
TGATCGTCCCCTTCCCGGCCGCCCGGCGTGTGGGCCAGATCCGCAAGACGGCCGCATACATGGCGACGGCGACGCCCCGCGTGGCGGAATCCCACCTGCAGATGCAGTTGGACAAGCTCGTGAAGACGCTCGCCCGGAAAGGCGTCGCTCCGGAGGCGATTGCGGTCGAGGTCTCCGCGTACCGCGCTGCCGTGCAGGCCGAGCTGTGGCGCCAGGTGCTCACGCCCAACAAGCCTGAGGGCGCGGCATGAGCGAAGAGTTCTCCATCAAGCAGCGCGACCAGTGGCTCGAATTGGTTCGGCAAGGGCGGCAGCTGCCGCCCCGATGCTTCGTCGTCGCCTATACGATCTGCGAACATGTGAACCGCGCGTCAGGGCTCGCATTCCCATCTCAGCGTCTGATCGTCAGCAAGACGCGGCTGAACGAGCGCACGGTTCGGGATGCAATTCACGCGCTCGAGGCTGCCGGCCTGCTCGAAACCGGAACCCTGAAGGGGCGCGGGAAGGGCAATCGACACACCTATCGACCGCTCATTCGGCCCGACGCTAAACCGGCAGAAAATTGCCGGTCTACCAAGGCCCATAAACCGGCAATTCTCAGAGGTTTTACGGAGCCCGGTAAACCGGCAATTCCGCGTTCTCAAACCGGCAGGATCTTGCCGGTTCCTATAGAACCCCTTCAGAACTTGGAGTCTGTGACTCCTGGATCAGCGGAAGGGAGCGCGCTTCAAGCGCGCGTCTCCCCGACCATGGCGGTGTCCCGGTGAGACATCCGAGACATCCTCGTTCTCACCTCTCGCTGTTGGCAGGCGCGCGCCTTTCGGGCGCGCTGCCCTCGCCGTGGCGTCGCATTTCCGAGTGGCCGCAGCTCAAGCGGCATTACTACGAGGATGGAACCGCTCTGACGTGGAGCAAGGCGGAAGGCTACAACGTCGGCATCGTGTTCAGCGGCGATTGGTACGTCGAAGCGCCGGACGACCATTCGGAGAACGGTTGGCATCTACAACTGATCAGCCCGAGCCATTGGATCCCGCTCACGCCGCCGCCAACGTCCTTTCGACGACGGAGCACCCGATGAGGCGCTTTGCCCAGGCCCCTGATGGGCGCGCCTCTCCGATGAACCCGCCACCGGCAGCGCGGTCCGCTCGCCGGACGCGCCGAAGCCCGGAGGTTCGGGCGATGCTGGCTGCGCACCAGGAGGCCGCAGCCGCCGAGTATCGTCGTCAGCAGTGGGAGTTCACGACGTGGGTCCGCCGCGTGGCCAGGGCCGCCCTCGCCGATCTGGATAAGGCGTGATGCAGGACACGCCCGCCGCCGAGTCTCCTCTTCCGCCGATCGCCGATGATCTCCTCGACGGCGCCGACCAGGTGGCGGCCTACATCTGGGGCCGCGGCGCTCACCCCCGCCGGCTCTATAGGGCGATGCAGACGAGCCGCATGCCCGTTTTCCGCCTCGGTGGCCGCCTCTGCGCCCGCCGCTCCAGCCTGCATGCATGGGTCCGCGAGCTGGAGAGGCAGGGCTGATCGCCGCGCAGTGCCGCGGATTGCCGACTTTTGCCGACCTTTCACGTTGCGCCGGCCCTCGCCGGGGTAGAGATGGGACGGGCTCATGGCCCGCCCATCTCCCCGCACCCGAGGTTACGACACCCGCTGGGATCGGGCCCGGGCTGCGTTCCTCGCTCGCCATCCGCATTGCGTGACATGCGCCGAGGCCGGTCGTGTCACGCCTGCCCGTCACGTCCACCACTCGACGCCGCACCGTGGCGATCGCGCCATCTTCTGGGACCGCTCACGCTGGGTGCCGCTCTGCACCGAGCATCACAACCGCGACGCCCAGCAGGTCGAGACGCGAGGCTATGCCAGCCGCATCGGCCGCGACGGCCTGCCGACCGACCCGAACCATCCGTTCAACGCGGGCAGCGCCCCCGGCCACGTTCACATTCCCGACGAGGTCGTTTGGCCTGTTGTGCGAGCCTCAGCCATCCCCGTGACCCTCGTCTGTGGTCCTCCCGCTGGCGGCAAGTCCACCTATGTTGCCGAGCATCGTTGCTCAAGCGACATCGTCATCGACCTCGACGATATCGTGCACGAGATGGGCGATCCACGGTCGACCGACCGGACGTTGCGCATGCGAGCGATGCGTGAGCGCAACCGGCGTCTGATCGCCCTGGCCTCGTATGCAGGATCAGCACATCGAGCGTGGTTCATAACCGGCGCGCCTATCGCATCCACGCGGCGCCGCTGGGCGCGCATGCTCGGCGCGGACGAGACGATCCTCGTCCTCACGCCCGAGACCGAGTGCATCGAGCGGGTCGATCGCGATCTGGATCGGAGCATGCATCGCAGCGAGCAGGTCGAGGCGATCAAGCGTTGGTGGCGTGACTACACGCCGAGCCGTCTCGACCGGATGGCCGACCGGGGGTGGGTCGAAAGTCGGAGCCTTAAGGGGTCCGGACCGCATGGGACCCTTTCCTTAGAATTAGTTCCCGCCCGAGGGCCTCGCTGATGGGGCTCCGAGGTCCTGGCGCGCGCCGTCTTCGCGAGGCTCGGGAGGCGCTTCCGGCCCGGAAGC
>NZ_DAOLAJ010000047.1:0-29082 GCF_035325185.1 Enterovirga sp.
GGCCGAAGAACTCGACGAACTTGCCGACGACGCCCTTCTTGCGCAGCATCTGGGTCACGGTGAGGACGAGGTCGGTCGCCGTCATGCCCTCGCGCAGCCGGCCGGTGAGCTTGAAGCCGATCACCTCGGGGATGAGCATCGAGACGGGCTGGCCGAGCATCGCGGCCTCGGCCTCGATCCCGCCGACGCCCCAGCCGAGCACGGCCATGCCGTTGACCATGGTGGTGTGGGAATCGGTGCCGACCAGGGTGTCGGGATAGGCGGTCTCGGAGCCGTCGCTCTCCTTCCTCGTCCAGACGCATTGGGAGAGGTATTCGAGATTGACCTGATGGCAGATGCCGGTGCCGGGCGGCACGACCGAGAAGTTCTCGAACGAGCCCTGGCCCCATTTCAGGAACTTATAGCGCTCGGCGTTGCGCTCGTATTCCAGCTCGACGTTCCGGGCGAACGCCTTCGGCGTGCCGAATTCGTCGACGATCACCGAGTGATCGATGACGAGATCGACCGGGATTAGCGGATTGATCTTCTCGGGATCGCCGCCGAGGCTCACCATGGCGTCGCGCATGGCGGCGAGGTCGACGACGGCCGGGACGCCCGTGAAATCCTGCATCAGGACCCGCGCCGGCCGGTAGGCGATCTCGACCTCGTCCTTGCCCTTGTTCTGGAGCCAGGACTTCACGGCCTCGATGTCGCCCTTCCTGACCGTGCGGTTATCCTCGAAGCGCAGCAGGTTCTCGAGAAGAACCTTCATCGAGAAGGGAAGCCGGGAGACGCCGTCCAGGCCGTTCTTCTCGGCCCGGGTCAAGGAATAGTAGGAGTAGCTCCTGTCGCCGACCTTGAGGGTCTGGCGGGCGCCGAAGGAATTCGGATGAGTCATAGGCGTCCCCTAGCTTGCCCGAACGGGCAGATACCGACTCGCGCGGACAGACCGCGCGATTCATCTTCGGCCGATGCGCCTCTCGGCGCGCACCGCTCGGGGGAGCCCGGACGCATTGGCGAGCTTAGGTGTGGAACCGCTCGTGCGCGCGGCGCAGCCTGGGCTGGCATAGCGCAATCAAAAGCGGGACGCCAGCGTCTTCGGAGCCGTTCTAAATCGTTCGCACGGCAGGGAAACGGGGAGCGAAAATCGCCGCCGCGCCGGAGGCCGGCCGTCTCCTCCGCCAACCCCTGAAACATGAAGACCCCGGCTTTCGCCGGGGTCCGGGAGGCGTCGCGGGGCCCTGCCCGCGCCTCTCCTCAATAGTTGTAGGCGCGCTCCCCGTGATCGGTGAGGTCGAGCCCCTCGCGCTCCTCTTCCTGGGTGACGCGCAGGCCGATGACGACATCCACGATCTTGTAGAGGATCGCCGAGCCGAGGCCCGACCAGACCAGGGTCACGGCCACCGCCTTGATCTGGGCCAGGACCTGCGTCGCCATCACGTAGTCGGCAGGCGCTGCCGTGCCGGGCTTGGCGACGTAGTCGACGAGGCCGACACCCCCGAGGGACGGCGAGACCAGGATGCCCGTCGCGATGGCGCCCAGGATGCCGCCCATGCAGTGGATGCCGAACACGTCGAGGGAGTCGTCATAGCCGAAGGCGTTCTTCACGCTCGAGCAGAAGACGAAGCACATCGCGCCCGCCAGGATGCCGAGCGCGAGCGAGCCCATCGGCCCGGCGAAGCCCGAGGCCGGGGTGACGGCGACGAGGCCGGCCACCGCGCCCGACACCATGCCGAGGAGCGAGGGCTTGCCCTTGACGCCCCATTCGACGAAGAGCCAGGCGAGGGCGGCGCCGGCAGTCGCGACGAAGGTGTTGAGCATCGCGAGGGCGGTCACGCCATTGGCCTCGAGGTTCGAGCCCGCGTTGAAGCCGAACCAGCCCACCCACAGGAGCGAGGCGCCGATCATGGTCATGGTCAGCGAGTGGGGGGCGAGGAGGTCGCGGCCGTAGCCGATGCGCTTGCCGATCATCAGGCAGCCCACGAACCCGGCGATGCCCGCATTGATGTGGACGACGGTGCCGCCGGCGAAGTCGAGCGCGCCCCAGCTATAGATCAGCCCGGCATCGCCCGTGACCTCGTCGAGCTTGGCCTTGGCGGCCGCGTCGGAGGCATTGGCGGCGACGGCCTTGGCGGCATCGGCGATCGTGTCGGGGCCGGCCCAGTACCAGACCATGTGCGCCATCGGGAAATAGATGAAGGTCAGCCACAGCACGATGAAGACGAGAAGCGCCGAGAAGCGGACGCGCTCGACGAAGGCTCCGATGATCAGCGCGGGCGTGATCATCGCGAAGGTCATCTGGAAGCAGAGATAGACGTATTCGGGGATGACGACGCCGTTCGAGAAGGTCCCGACCGTCGAGTCGGAATTCACGCCCGACAGGAAGGCTTTCGAGAGGCCGCCGACGAAGGCGTTGAGGCCCCCGCCGTTGGTGAAGGCGAGCGAATAGCCGTAGGCGACCCAGATCACGCCGGCGAGGCAGACGATGGCGAAGACCTGCGTCAGCACCGAGAGCATGTTCTTCGTGCGCACGAGGCCGCCGTAGAACAGGGCGAGGCCCGGCACCGACATCATCAGGACGAGCGCGGCGGAGACGAGCATCCAGGCCGTGTCGCCCTTATTGGGAACGGGCGCTGCGGCCTCCTGGGCGAGGGCCGGCAGGGCGAGGAGGGAGAGGGCGGCGGCTGCCGGAAGGCAGGCCGTCCATCGGGATCGGGACATCATGGGAAACTCCGGTCGGGATTGGTCAGAGGGCGTCGGTGTCGGTTTCGCCGGTGCGGATGCGCACGGCCTGCTCGATGGGGGCGACGAAGATCTTGCCGTCGCCGATCTGCCCGGTGCGCGCGGCGTTGGAGATCACCTCGATCGTCTGGGCGACGAATTCGGAGGCGACCGCGACCTCGATCTTCAGTTTCGGCAGGAAGCTGACGGCGTATTCGGCGCCGCGGTAGATTTCCGTATGCCCCTTCTGGCGCCCGTAGCCCTTGACCTCCGTCACGGTGAGCCCGTGGACGCCGATCGCGGTGAGCGCGTCGCGCACTTCCTCGAGCTTGAACGGCTTGATGATGGCCATCACGATTTTCATGTTCTTGCCCCACTCAGCTCCGGCCGAACGAACCGGAGGCCCATGCCGCCAGGAAACGGCGCGGCTCGGGGAGGGACATTTCAAAGGGCGTGCCAAATGGCGTCGCCTGCCGGAAGCGCCGGTCTTTCTACCGCGGCGCAGCGAGTCTCTTCCGGCGGCGCAGCAATAATGATTAGAAAATAGGCAGACGGCCCGTTCTCTGGGCTTGCCGGGGGATCACGCCGCGGCGCGCAGCGATGCGAGGTCGAGGCGCCGCGTCCCCATCGCGAGGCCGCCCCCGGCATCGCGCGGCCATTCGGCCTCGGGCCGGTCCCGGTAGAGCTCGACCCCGTTGCCGTCCGGGTCGCGCAGATAGAGCGCCTCGCTGACGCCGTGGTCGCTGGCGCCGTCGAGGGCGATCCCGGCCCGGTCGAGGCGCAGCAGCGCGTCGGCGAGAGCCACGCGGGTCGGATACAGGATGGCGAGATGGTAGAGGCCGGTCGTCCCCGGCGCCGGCGGCGGGCCGCCCGCGCTCTCCCAGGTATTGAGAGCGATGTGGTGATGATAGCCGCCCGCGGACAGGAACACGGCCTGGTTTCCGTAGCGCTGCGTCACCTCGAAGCCGAGCACGTCGCGGTAGAAGCCGAGCGCGCGCTCGAGATCGGCGACCTTGAGATGGACATGGCCGATACGGGTCCGGGGATCGACGGGAGTGGTCATCGCGTGCCTCCTGGCCTTCGCCGCCTCCGCTACAATTCCGCCGAGCGCTGCGAGAGTTCCAGCCTCAATTGCCGCGCCAGCTGCGCGAGGGCCGGGGAATGCCGCGGCCGCGGCTGGGGCAGGTCCACGCGGAGTTCCGCGCCGATCCCGGCCGGCCGGCCGTTCAGCACGACGACGCGGTCGGCGAGATAGACCGCCTCGTCGATATCGTGCGTGACGAACAGCACGGTGCGGCCGGTCGCCGCCCGGATGCGCAGCAATTCGTCCTGGAGGGATTCGCGGGTGAAGCTGTCGAGCGCCGAGAAGGGCTCGTCCATCAGCAGCACCGCAGGCTCGACCGCGAGCGCGCGGGCGAGCGAGACGCGCTGGCGCTGGCCGCCCGAGAGCTGGTGCGGCCAGCGCCCGCCCAGATGGCCGAGGCCGACCAGGGCCAGCATCTCCTCGGCGCGCCTGTGGCGCTCGGCGCGGGACACCCCGCTCCATTCGAGCCCGAACCCGACATTGTCGCGCACGCTGCGCCAGGGCAGGAGCCGCGAATCCTGGAAGACCAGCGCCGTCGGCGGCGGACGCGGGCCGGTGCGCCCGGCGGGCGCCCTCACCGCGACCCGGCCGGCGCTCGGCTCGGCGAGGCCCATGATGACCCGCAGCAGGGTCGACTTGCCGACGCCCGATTCGCCCACGATGGCGAGAAACTCGCCGGGCGCGATGGCGAGGTCGAGCGCGTGCAGAACCTCGGTCTTCTCGCCGTTGCGCTCGAAGGTGAGGGAGAGCCCGCGGATATCGACCACGGGCTCGAAGGACGGCGCGCTCATGCCCGCCACCTCA
The DNA here is from genome assembly GCF_035325185.1 of Enterovirga sp. Classification (GTDB taxonomy): domain Bacteria; phylum Pseudomonadota; class Alphaproteobacteria; order Rhizobiales; family Beijerinckiaceae; genus Enterovirga. The sequence continues at coordinate 4,589 of NZ_DAOLAJ010000047.1, forward strand.
GGAGCCAGGTCTGGGCGGCGACGAAGCCGGCATCGATGAGCCCGTAGAGGGCCGCCATGGTGAGCATGTAGACGAGCACGATGTCGCTGGAGAGGAGGCTGGAGGCCTGCATCATGCGCTGGCCGACGCCGGGCACGCCGAAGATCTCGGCGGCGACGACCGCCATCCAGGCCTGGCCGAGGGCGGTGCGCAGCCCGACCAGGATGCCGGGGGTCGCGGCCGGCAGCACGATCTTGACGAGCCGCGCGAGCGGCGAGCGGAAGCCGAAAGCCTGCGCGACCTCGACGAGGTCCCGGTCGACGCCGCGGACTGCCCCCTGCGTGGCGAAGAAGACGATCCAGAAAACGCCAATGGCGATGATGAAGACGGCGGCCGCCGGCTCGACGCCGAACCAGATGATGGCGAAGGGCACCCAGGCGAGGCCCGGAATCGGCCGCACGAGGCGGACGATCCAGGCGGTCAGGTCCTCGAAGGGCCGGAACATGCCCGACAGGATACCGAACGCGACCCCGAGGCCGGCGCCGACGGCGAGGCCCGTGACATAATGCGACAGGCTCGACAGGACCGCCGTGAGCCAGGTGCCCGAGCGCAGCTCGGACAGGAAGGCGCCGGGAATGGCCGAGGGCGGCGGCACCAGCGTCTCGTTGAGGAGGCCGATGCGCGGCAGGGCCTCCCACACGGCGAGGAAGAGCGCGAGGCCGAGCGCGGACAGCGCGGTTCGGGCGAGGCGGGTCATGGGCGCATCTCCTCCCCCCGCAAGCGGGGAGAGGCTGGGTGAGTCACTTCTTCACGGCCTCGAGATAGAATTTCGGCTCGAAGAGGCCGTCGAGCGGGGCCTCCCTGTCGAGCGTGCCGATGGAGACCTGATAGGCCTGCATCTTGGCGGTCGCGTCGATGATGGCGCGCGGATCGGCGATGAAGCGCGAGGCCGGCGAGGTCAGCGCCTTCGTCATGGTCGCCTCGTCGACGATCCCCTTGCCGAGGGCCGCGACGACATGGGGGGCGGCTTCGGCCGGCTTCTCCTTGAGGGTCCGATCGGCTGCGACGAGGGCGTCGACGAGCGCCTGCACCTCCTTCGGATGCGCCGCGATGAAGGCGGGCGTGACCGCGACGACCGTGCCCGGCTGGGAGGGGAACATCTGGCCCCCGGTCGCGACGAGCTTGATCTTCGGGTTGCGGCCCTGAACGATGGTGAGCGCCGGCTCGCGGATGGCAGCGCCCTCGACGGCGCCGACGAGCACGGCCTGCTGGGTCGCGTCGATTCCCATGGAGACGATCTCGGCATCGGCCTTGTCGGCCTTGGCGACCTGCCAGAGCCAGTGCTGGAGGGTCGTGTTGGGGACCGAGCCGGGCGGCTGGGCGGCGAGGCGGGCAGCCCGGCCCTCCTTGGCGCGATAGGCTTTCAGCGCCTCGGCTGCCGAAACCCCGCCCTCGAAATAGGGGGCGAGCTTGGGGCCCGCGACAAAGACCATCTCCTCGATCGCGGTCGCGGTGACGACCTTGGACTTGACGCCCTTCGAATTGGCGACGGCAAGCGGCATCACGCCGGCGACATAGACGTCGATCGTGCCCGAGGCGAGCGCCTGGATCATGTTCGGGCCGGATTCGAAGGTCGTCACCCGCGCATCCATGCCGGCGGCCTTGAGGGCGCCCGACCCGTTCGCGACGAAGAGGGGCGCCGCGCCGACGATCGGGATCACGCCCACCCGGACGGGAACCTGGGCGGAAGCCGCAGACGAGGAGAAGGCCGCGGCGGCGGCCAGCGCGGCCGCAAGAAGCCTGGGGATCATGGGAGGATTCCTGGAGAGTCGGAAATCCCCTATCATTGGCCGGGATAGGTAGAAAACTACAAACAAATTCTGTAATTATTGTCCAGCCCCTCCCGGGCCGGGGCGATCAGGTGAAGCCCCTGTCACCGTGCCTGGGCGTGGTATTCGGCATTCGGGCGCATATCGACGGCCGAGGCCATGCGGTTCGACATGTTGTAGAAGGAGGCGACCGCGCCGATGTCCCAGATGTCGCGGTCCGAGAAGCCGGCCTTGCGCAGGGCCTTCCTGTCCTCTTCCCCGACCAGGGCCGGGTCGGCGGTCAGCTTGGCGGCGAAATCGAGCATCGCCCTGTGGCGCGCGCCGAGATGGGCGGCTCGGTAGTTCATCACCATCAATTCGCCGAGCACCGGGTCGCCCGAAAGCTGGCGAACGGCCGCGCCATGCGCGGTGAGACAGTAATAGCAGCGGTTGATGCTGGAGACGACCACCGCGATCATCTCGCGCTCCAGCTTCGAGAGCCCGGACGGCGCGAGCATCAGGTCATTATAGAGGGCGGCGAAGGTCTCGAGCTTGGCCGAATCATGCGTATAGGCCGCGAGCACGTTCGGCACGAAGCCGATCTTCTCGTCGCATTTGGCGAGATAGGCTTCCATCTGGGGGGAAAGCTCGCCGCGCTTCAGGTCGAGCGCCGTGACGGACGTATCGGCCTGGGGCGCCGGCTTCTCGCCGCGATCCGGCTTCTTCTCCCCGGCGCGCTTGCCGTCCCTGGATTTCGCCTTCTCGCCCTTCGCCATCTCCGTCTCCTCCGGCCCGGCTGCCTGTGCGGGACTTTGCGCCGTCAGCGCTCGGGCGCAAGCCCGTGGATGAAATCCGTGGTGCCGCTCAGGATGATCTGCACCCCGATGCACAGGAGCAGGAAGGCCGAGAGGCGCGCGACCACACGGGCGCCGGAGGCGCCGAGCAGGGCGACGAGCCGATCGGCCGAGGCATAGGCCAGCCAGACGATGACCGAGATCGCGACGACGGCGGCGCAGGCGCCCGCGGCGGCGGGAATGTAGCTCGCCCTGCCGGCAGGAACGTTCGAGCCGAGCGCGACCGCGACCGAGATCGTGCCCGGCCCGGTCGTGAAGGGCATCGTGAGCGGGAAGAAGGCGACGTCCTCGACGCCCTGCGCGCCGAGCGCCTGGTCCTGCTTGCGCTCCTCGCGCTCCTCGGGCGTCTGCAGAAGCTGCCAGGCGAAAATGGCGACGACGAAGCCGCCGGCGATCCGCAGGGCCGCGAGGCTGATGCCGAAGAAGCTCAGGATGGCCGCGCCCGCCCAGAGCGCGCCCAGCATCAGGAAGCAGGAATAGAGGCCGATCCGACGCGCCAGGAGCACGCGGTCCCGATGCGTGCGGTCGGCGGTGACCTGGGCGAAGATGAGGGCCGCGCCGATCGGGTTGACGATCGAGAACAGCGCCGAGAAGGCGAGAAGGAAGCTCTGTGTCGCTTGGCTCATGCGAGGCGCGTCCCGGCGGCCGGGCCTATTCGTCCTCGCCGAAGCGGCCCGCGACGAGATCCGCGATGGCGTCGAGGCTCGCTTCGGCATCCGGGCCCCGGGCCGTGACGGTGATGACCGTCCCCTTGGCCGCGCCCAGGGTCAGGAGTCCCATGATCGAGCGCCCTCCGACCGTCTCGCCGGCCCGGCTGACCTCGACGACGGCATCGAAGCGGTCCACCACCTGGACGAACTTGGCCGAGGCGCGGGCGTGGAGGCCCTTCCTGTTGACGATCGGCAGGCGCCGGAACGGAACGCCCTCGGGAACCTCGTCCGCCGCCATGTCCTCGCCGCCGATCATCTCCATCGGGGCTACTTGCCGGCGAGGACGCGCGAGGCGACGTTGATGTATTTGCGGCCCGCCTCCTGGGCGTGGAGCACGGCGTCCTTCAGCGCCTCCTCGTCCCGCACCGAGGCGAGCTTGATGAGCATGGGCAGGTTGATCCCGGCCACCACCTCGACGGAGCCGCCGTTCATGCACGAGAGCGCGAGGTTCGACGGGGTGCCGCCGAACATGTCCGTCAACACCACGACCCCCTCGCCGGTATTCACGCGGCAGACGGCGGACATGATGTCCTTGCGGCGGCTCTCCATGTCGTCCTCGGGACCGATGGTGACGGTCTCGAGTTGATCCTGGGGGCCGACCACGTGCTCCAGCGCGGCTCGAAATTCCGTCGCCAGCTGCCCGTGGGTCACGAGCACCATACCGATCATGAAAATGCTTTCCACACCCGAAGGCGAGGGAAGCATTTTTGTGCAGCGCACCCCCTTTCGCAAGTGTCATGCGACCAAATGCGGGGTGTTCGGTCATCAGCGTGTCATCCGGGCCACGAAATTGCCGCTTCGATGAGCGCCCCGGCCTCCGCCGCCATGCCCGCGACGCGTGGAATGCGTATTCCCAGCAGGGTCGCGGCGAGATCGGCCTCCTCCGGCATGCGGGGAGCCGGCTCGCGCGTCAGCTCCACGACGAGCCGGAGCACGGCGGCGCCTTCATGGGACACGGGCCGGATGCCGAGGCCGCGATGCTCGGCGAAGCCCGCAAGCGCCGGATGGGGGCGGGCGACGATGCGGCCGCCATGGCGGGAGACGAGCACGCGGTCATCCGCGACGAGAGCCGCGAAGCCCCCGGCCGCCCGGCGCTCCGCGACGAGGCGGCGCGCCAGGGCGGATTTGCCGATGCCCGAGGGGCCGAGGATGAGGAGGCCTGCTTCCCCGAGCAGGACGCAGCCGCCATGGAGATTGAGCGTCCCCTCGCTCACGCCGGGCGCGCCGCCGGGAGGCGGACGGTGAAGCGGGCGCCGCGGCGGGGGCCCTCGGTGCGCCGGTTCGAGGCGCGGATCGTGCCACGATGCGCCTCGATGATCTGGCGCGAGATCGAGAGGCCGAGCCCGGAATTCTGCCCGAAGCCGTGATCGGGGCGATCCGTATAAAAGCGCTCGAAGACGCGCTCGAGCGCATGGGGCGGGATGCCCGGCCCGTCATCCTCGACCGTCACCTCGATCTCGTTCCTGTCGCGCCGGATCGCCACCCGGACCGTGCCGTCGGGCGGCGAGAAGGAGCGCGCATTGTCGATGAGGTTGTTGAAGACCTGGGCGAGGCGGCTGTCGTGGCCCTCCGCCGTGAAGTCGGGCGGGGTCGTGATGTGGCGGGGCAAGGGAGCCATCTCGATCTTCGGATCGTGGGGCCGCCGCCGCTCGCTCTGGATGGTCACGACGGTGTCGAGCAGGCGCCGCAGGTCCAGCGGCTCGGAATCGGCCCGGGCCAGTTCCGCGTCGAGGCGCGAGGCGTCGGAAATGTCGCTGATGAGCCGGTCGAGCCGGCGCACGTCGTGCTGGATGATCGAGAGGAGCCGCGCCTGCGCGCTCTCGCTCCTGGCGAGCGGCAGCGTCTCGACCGCGCTGCGCAGCGAGGTCAGGGGGTTCTTCAGCTCGTGCGAAACGTCGGCGGCGAAGGATTCGATCGCCTCGATGCGCGAATAGAGCGCTTCCGTCATGTCGCGCAAAGCTCCCGACAGATGGCCGATCTCGTCGGGGCGCTTGGTGAAGTCGGGGATTTCCTGGCGCGACTTGATGCCGTGGCGCACGCGCTCGGCCGCCTCGGCGAGACGGCGCACGGGGCCCGCGATCGTGCCCGCGAGGAGGAACGACAGCACCAGCATGATCAGCGCGGCGAGCAGGAAGATCTGGAGCAGGGCGAAGCGCTCGGAGGCGATGACGGCGTCGATCTCCCCGCCCTGGGTCGAGAGGAGAAGGGCGCCCCGCACGCTGCGCTGGCGCTTGATGGGCACCGCGACCGAGACGATCGTCTCCCCGCGGCTGCTCAGCCGCACGCTCTCGCCCGGGCTTCCCGCGAGGGCGCGGCCGACCTCGGGCAGGCTCTTGCCGTCCGTCGGCCCGAAATCGTCGAAGGGCAGGCGCTCGCGGCGGAAGAGGCGCAGGACGCTGCGCCAGGCGCGCTCGATCAGGGTGGGCTCGGAATCCGAGGCCGGCGGGGCCTCGGGGCGGGAGATGTCGCCCCGCGAATAGAGGTTGCGGGAATCGAGCGTCAGGATGCCGTCGCGGTCATAGATGCGCGCCCGCGTCCCGGTCGGGCTGACGAGATGGCGCAGGAGCGGGGCCACCTTCTCGGGATTGATCCAGAATTCGAGCGGCGACGGCGATTCGTCGGCCGGGGCCGCGCCCTCCCCGGCCTGCTGCTGGAGAAGGCGGTCGGGATCGGTGATCACCGTGCCGGAATCGACGGTCGCCGAGGAGGCGATCGCGCCCGCGATGATCTCGCCCTGAACGAGCAGGCTCTGCACCCGCGTGTCGATGAGGCTCTTGCGGAAGGTGTTCAGCGTCATGACGCTGATCAGCAGGGCGGCGAGCCCGACGAGGTTCAGCACCGCGATGCGGCGGGTGAGGCTCGACGACAGGTGCCGCAGGACGGCGAGGCCGAACCTGCGCAGGCCGGAGGAGAATCCCCTCCCCTCAGCCTCCGCGGCTTGTGCCGCGGGAGCCTCGTCGAGCGCCCGCTCCTCGCCCTCCGGCGCGGGCGCGACGCCGCGCCCGTTCTCCCCGGGCTCGGCCCGGCCGAATTCCGGCGCGGGCTCAGGCTTCCTTGAAGCGATAGCCGACACCGTAGAGCGTCTCGATCATGTCGAAGGCGGAATCGGTCACCTTGAACTTCTTGCGCAGGCGCTTGATGTGGCTGTCGATGGTGCGGTCGTCGACATAGACTTGGTCGTCATAGGCGGCGTCCATCAGCGCGTTGCGGCTTTTGACGACGCCCGGCCTCTGCGCCAGGGCCTGGAGGATCAGGAACTCGGTCACGGTGAGGGTCACCGGCTGGTCCTTCCAGGTGCAGGTATGGCGCTCGGGGTCCATCTTGAGGTGGCCGCGCTCGAGCGCCTTGGCGTCGGTCTCCTTCGGCGCGGAGGCGTCCTTGGGCGCGCCGCGCCGGAGCACCGCCTTCACCCGCTCGACGAGAAGGCGCTGGGAGAACGGCTTCCGGATGAAGTCGTCCGCGCCCATCTTGAGACCGAACAATTCGTCGATCTCCTCGTCCTTCGAGGTCAGGAAGATGACCGGCATGTCGGATTTCTGGCGCAGCCTCCGCAGCAGTTCCATTCCGTCCATCCGGGGCATTTTGATGTCCAGGATGGCGAGGTCGGCGGGCGATTGCCGCAGGCCGTCGAAGGCGGAGGCGCCGTCCGTATAGGTCTGGATCCGGTAGCCTTCGGCCTCCAGCGCGATGGATACGGAAGCCAGGATGTTGCGGTCGTCGTCGACCAGGGCAATCGTCGGCATGCGAGATCCTCGATCCGGGTCGCATTGTGGCCAGAATGGCGCGGGAAAGAACGAGCGTCTCGCGGCGCCGATCTCGTCCACATGCGACTTGACGTCGGTCAATAGGCCAGCCGGCGAGACTTGCCAAATCGGCGCCGGTTTCGGAACACGGAATATCGACGCGGACCGGATGGCGAGGACGTCTTGCGGGGTCCCCGGGAGGATCGGATGAGTGAAGCTGCCGCGCAACCCGCCATCACCCCGCGGGGCCTGGAACTCGGCGGCTCGCCGCCCGACGATTTCGACCCCATCGCGCTGGCGCGCGAGACACTTCGCCGCGGGCGGACCGGCGCGCTCGCCACGCTCGATCCCGCGAGCGGATATCCGCTCGCGACCCTGGTCAATGTCGCGACCGATACGGACGGCACCCCGATCTTCCTTCTCTCGCTGCTCTCGCTGCACACGAGGAACCTCGATGCGGATTCCCGCTGCTCTGTCCTCTTCGCGACGCTCGGCAAGGGCGATCCGATGGCCGCCTCCGCCCGCGTCAGCGTCGTCGGCCGGGCGCAGCGGACGGACGATCCGCGGGTGCGCCGCCGCTTCCTGGCGCGCCACCCGAAGGCGGCCCTCTATGCCGATTTCCCCGATTTCTCCTTCTTCCGGCTCGCCGTGGAATCCATCCATCCGAACGGCGGCTTCGCGCGGGCCGGGAACGGGCCGTTCGAGGGCGTGCTGCTCGACCTGGAGGGAGCCGGCGACCTCGTCGCGGCCGAGGAAGGCGCGGTCGCGCATATGAATTCGGACCACACAGAGGCGCTGTCCCTCTATGCGACGCGCCTTCTCGGCCGGCCGGAGGGGCCCTGGCGGGCGAGCGGCGTCGATCCCGAGGGCATGGATCTCGTCTGCGGCCAGGAGACGGCGCGGCTCGTTTTCCCCGAGCCCGTCCGCGACGGAACGACGCTGCGGCGGATGCTGGTGGCGCTCGCCGCCGAGGCCCGGACGAAATCGGCCGGCTAGCCGGCCGGCCGGCCGGCCGGCCGGCCGCCGAACTCGATAGATCGTCCGGCTCGCTTGAGGAGAACGGCCAAGTTCGGCTAAAGGCTCGCGGCTCCTTATTTTCGAAGATCACAGATCGCAACACGCTCCGCGCGGAGGGAATGCACTTGGACAATATCGGCGTCTTCAACGCGGCCTTCGGCGCGGACAAGTTCGGCTTCCGAAACCTCGCCTCGGTCTCCTGGAACCTCGGGGCTCCCGTGCTCGTCGAGCGCTCGCTCGGGCGGGGCGAGGCCCATCTCATCCAGGGCGGCGCCCTCGCCGCCGAGACCGGCATCCACACCGGCCGCTCGCCGAAGGACAAGTTCGTCGTCCGCGACCAGGACACCGAGAACGACGTCTGGTGGGACAATAACGGCGCCATCAGCCGCGAGCAGTTCCAGACCCTGCTGGAGGATTTCCTGGCCCATGCCGAGGGCAAGTCGCTCTTCGCGCAGGACCTCTACGGCGGCGCCGATCCGGCCCACCGCGTCAAGACCCGCGTCTTCACCGAATATGCCTGGCACTCGCTCTTCATCCGCAACCTTCTCATCCGCCCGGATGCAAGCGAATTGGCGGATTTCCGGCCGACCCTCACCATCGTCGACCTTCCCTCCTTCAAGGCCGATCCGGCCCGGCACGGGGTCCGCTCCGACACGGTGATCGCCTGCGACTTCACGAACAACGTCATCCTGATCGGCGGCACCTCCTATGCCGGCGAGATCAAGAAATCGGTCTTCACCTACCTGAACTACACCTTGCCGGCGAAGAAGGTGATGCCGATGCATTGCTCGGCGAACCGGGCCGAGGACGGCTCCTCGGCCATCTTCTTCGGCCTCTCCGGCACGGGCAAGACCACGCTCTCGAACGATCCCGACCGCCCGCTGATCGGCGACGACGAGCACGGCTGGAGCAATCACGGCATCTTCAACTTCGAGGGCGGCTGCTACGCCAAGACCATCCGCCTCTCGCGCGAGGCCGAGCCCGAGATCTACGCGACGACCGAGCGCTTCGGCACGGTGCTGGAGAACGTGGTCTTCGATCCCCTGACCCGCGAGCCCGATTTCGACGACGCCTCGAAGACCGAGAACACGCGCTGCGCCTATCCGATCGACTTCATCCCGAACGCGGTCGCCTCGGGCCGGGCGGGCCATCCGAAGAACATCGTGATGCTGACCGCCGACGCCTTCGGCGTCCTGCCTCCCATCGCCAAGCTGACCCCGGCCGAGGCGATGTATCACTTCCTGTCCGGCTACACCGCCAAGGTCGCCGGCACCGAGAAGGGGCTGAAGGGGCCGGAGGCGACCTTCTCCACCTGTTTCGGCGCACCCTTCATGCCGCGCCACCCCTCCGTCTACGGCAACCTGCTGCGCGACCTGATCGGCCGCCACCATGTCGATTGCTGGCTCGTCAATACGGGCTGGACCGGCGGCGGCGTGAGCACGGGCGGGCGGCGCATGCCGATCCGCGTGACGCGGCGCCTCCTGACGGCCGCGCTCGACGGCTCGCTGGCCCGCGCCGATTACCGGCGCGATCCCTATTTCGGCTTCGCGGTCCCGACCTCGGTGCCGGGCGTCGAGCCGCACATCCTCTATCCGGTCAAGACCTGGCAGGACAAAGCCGCCTTCGCCGAGACGGCCAAGACGCTGCTGACGATGTTCCAGGAGAACTTCAAGCGCTTCGCCGACCATGTCGATGCCGACGTGCGCGCGGCCGAGCCGCACATGTCCATCGCCGCCTGAGGTGCCGGGCGCCGTCTTGCGCCGCATCATCGGCTCTGGCATAAGCCGCCCCTTCGAACCGCCCGGCCTTCAAGGGCTGCCGTGGCGGTTCGGCATGCTCCAGCAGCATCGAGGCGTCCCGGACGCGGCATCCGCCGCTTCTCCGCGCGGCGCATAATCGGCCTTGGGCCGGCAGGAGAGCGAAATGCCCAAGCTGAAGACCCATTCGGGCTCCAAGAAACGCTTCAAGATCTCGGGAAGCGGCAAGGTGATCATGGCCCAGGCCGGCAAGCGCCACGGCATGATCAAGCGGACCAACAAGCAGATCCGCAACCAGCGCGGCACCACCGTCATGTTCAAGGGCGATGCCGACAACGTGAAGAAGTTCTTTCTGCCGAACGGCTGACGCCGAAGCAGCACGCTTCTTCCCCTTCCCGAATCCAGGAGTTTTCTCATGGCCCGTGTCAAACGCGGCGTGACCAGCCACGCCAAGCACAAGAAGGTCCTCGACGCCGCCAAGGGCTATTACGGCCGGCGCAAGAACACGATCAGGGTCGCCAAACAGGCGGTCGAGAAGGCGATGCAATACGCCTATCGCGACCGCAAGAACCGCAAGCGCTCCTTCCGCGCCCTCTGGATCCAGCGCCTGAACGCCGCCGCCCGCGAGCACGGCCTGACCTATTCGCGCCTCATCGACGGCATGGCCAAGGCCGGCGTGACGGTGGACCGCAAGGTCCTCTCCGACATCGCCATCCACGACGCCCCGGCCTTCGCCGCGATCGTCGAGAAGGCCAAGGCCGCCCTGCCAGCCGAGGTGGTCAAGGCCGCCTGAGGCTGCTACGCCCCATCCTTCTCCCGCAAGGGGAGAGGGATTTGCGGAGAGCATGGCGATGCGCCTGATGCAGGCTGATCCATGCAGGGGCTGACCGCCGAGCTTCTGCGCGGCCTCTGGTACGTGGCCGCGCCCGGCAAGGCCGTGGGTCGCGGCAAGATGCTGCCCAAGACGCTTCTCGGCGAGCCGGTCCTGATCGCGCGCGACAAGCAGGGCGCGGTCTTCGCGATCCGGGACAACTGCCCGCATCGCGGCATCCCGCTGCGCTACGGCAAGTTCGACGGCGAGACCGTCCAGTGCTGCTATCACGGCTGGCGCTTCGACCGCACCGGCACCTGCACCGAGGTGCCCTCGCTGCGCGAGGAGCAGCAGGTCGAGTTCGGCCGCATCAAATGCGGCGCCTATGCCTGCGTGGAGCAGCAGGGCCTGATCTGGATCTATTTCCCCAAGGACGGCGAGACCCCTGAGGAAGGCGGCCAGCCCGAGCCGCCGCGGATGCCCCATTTCGCCGACGACGTCGCCCCGACGCTCGGCATCATGCTGCCCTTCCCGTGCTCGACGGACCATGCCGCCTTCGGCCTCATGGACCCGACGCACGCGGCCTTCGTCCATACCTCGTGGTGGTTCAAGAAGGACGCGACGAAGCTCCGGCCGAAGGAGAAGCATTTCGAGCCCTCGGAACTCGGCTGGCGCATGGTGCGCCACAAGCTGCCGCCGCAGAACCTCGTCTACAAGCTGCTCGGCAAGGACGTGGAGACGGAGATCTCCTACAGGCTGCCGGGCCTGCGCATCGAGGAGGTGCACGGCGACCGGCACGCCGTCGTCGGGCTCACGGCCATCACGCCGGTCACGGACGGGGAGACCGAGGTCTACCAGTTCTTCTGGACGACGCCCGCCTGGGTGCCTTTCGTGCGGCCGCTCGCCCAGCATCTCATGACGGTCTTCCTCGACCAGGACCGCCGGGTCGTCGTGCAGCAGCGCGAGGGGCTGGTCCATCAGCCGCGGCTGATGCTCATCAACGACGCCGACACGCAGGCGCGCTGGTGGATGCGCGTCAAGGACGAGTGGAAGGGCGCACAGGCCGAGGGCCGGCCCTTCGCCAATCCGCTGGTGCCGCGGACCCTGCGCTGGCGAAGCTGACGCCGCGTCTGCGATTTTCTCGACATCGCGCGGCGCGCGTGCCAGAAGCCGGGCTCTTCAGACACGACCCCACGATGACCGATCTCGCGACCCTGGAACGCGACCTGCTGGCGCAGGTCGAGGCAGCCCCCGACGACACCGCCCTGGAGACGCTCCGCGTCTCCGCCCTCGGCAAGAAGGGCTCGGTCTCGGAGCTTCTCAAGACGCTTGGGCGCATGACGCCGGAGGAGCGCAAGGTCCGGGGGCCGCTGATCAACGGGCTGCGCGACGCGGTGCAGGGGGCGATCGCCGCGCGGCGCGAGACCCTCCAGGCGGCGGCGCTCGCCGCGCGCCTCGCCTCGGAGCGCATCGACGTCACGCTGCCGGTGCGGCCGGCCCCTGAGGTCGCGGGGCGCATCCATCCCATCAGCCAGGTGGTGGAGGAGATCACGGCGATCTTCGCCGATATGGGCTTCTCGGTGGCCGAGGGGCCCGACATCGAGACGGACGAGCTGAACTTCACCGCGCTGAACTTCCCCGAGGGGCATCCGGCGCGCGAGATGCACGACACCTTCTTCCTGCGGCCCGACGCGCTCGGCCGCCGCAAGGTGCTGCGCACGCATACCTCGCCGGTCCAGATCAGGACGATGCGCGCCAAGGCGCCGCCGATCCGCGTGATCATTCCCGGCCGGACCTATCGTCACGATTCGGACCAGACGCATACGCCGATGTTCCATCAGGTCGAGGGCCTCGTCATCGACGACAAGGCGACCATCGCGAACATGCGCTGGGTGCTGGAGGAGTTCTGCCGCGCCTTCTTCGAGGTGGAGGAGGTGAAGATGCGCTTCCGGCCGTCCTTCTTCCCCTTCACCGAGCCCTCGGCCGAGGTGGACATCCAGTGCTCGCGCCGCGGCGACGAGATCCGCTTCGGCGAGGGGACCGACTGGCTGGAGATCCTCGGCTGCGGCATGGTGCATCCGAACGTGCTGCGCAATTGCGGCCTCGATCCCGACCGCGTCCAGGGCTTCGCCTGGGGCATGGGCATCGACCGCATCGCCATGCTGAAATACGGCATGCCGGACCTGCGCGCCTTCTTCGACGCGGATGTGCGCTGGCTCGATCATTACGGCTTCCGCCCGCTCGACATGCCGACGCTGGCCGGCGGGCTGACGGGGTGATGTCTCCGCAAACTCCAACCGGCCCTCTCCCCCCTTGTGGGGGAGAGCTGGAGAGGGGGGGCGCGACGTCGACGCGGATGCGCAACCATGCGCGCCGCCTGCGGCGTGACCTGACGCCGGCCGAGCGCCGCCTCTGGCACAGCCTGCGCGCGCATCGCTTCGCGGCGCTCGGCTTCCGCCGTCAGGCGCCGATAGGACCCTACATCGCCGATTTCATCTGCCACGCCGCGCGGCTCGTCGTCGAGATCGACGGCGCGCAGCACGGCTTCGACGACGGCCTCGCCAGGGACGCGGCTCGCGATGCCTGGTTCGCCTCGGAAGGCTACCGGGTCCTGCGCTTCTGGAACGGCCAGGTCCTTCACGAGCATGCGAGCGTGCTCGACACCATCTACGCCGCGATCGAACGACACTCATGAAATTCACCCTCTCCTGGCTCAAAGAGCACCTCGACACCTCCGCCACCCTCGACGAGATCACCGACGCGCTGACGCGGATCGGGCTCGAGGTGGAACGCGTCGAGGACAAGGCGAAGGCGCTCGCCCCCTACGTGATCGCCTCCGTGATCTCCGCCGAGCAGCATCCCAATGCGGATCGCCTCCGCGTCTGCCGCGTCGATCTCGGCGCGGGCGGGCCGATCCAGGTGGTTTGCGGTGCGCCGAATGCGCGGGCCGGCATGAAGGGCGTCTTCGCGCCGCCGGGCACCTATGTGCCCGGCAAGAACATCACCCTCGCCGTGGTCCAGGTGCGCGGCGTCGAGAGCGCCGGCATGCTGTGCTCAGGCGCGGAACTCGAAGTGTCGGACGATCACGACGGCATCATCGAGCTGCCGGCAGATGCGCCGGTCGGGCGGCCCTATGCCGAATGGGCCGGGCTCGGCGATCCGCTCATCGAGATCAACCTGACGCCGAACCGGCCCGACTGCACCTCCGTCCGCGGCATCGCGCGCGACCTCGCCGCGGCGGGAATCGGCACGCTGAAGCCCGACCCTGCCGAGCCCGTCCGGGGCTCCTATCCCTGCCCCGTGCCGCTGGCGCTCGATTTCGCCGAGAACGACCGGCATCTGTGCCCGGCCTTCGCGCTGCGTTTCGTGCGGGGCGTGACGAACGGCCCCTCGCCCGAATGGCTCCAGCGCCGCCTCGTGTCGATCGGCCTTCGGCCGATCAACCGGCTCGTCGACATCACGAACCTCCTCACCTTCGACCGGGGGCGGCCGCTGCACGTCTTCGACGCGGCCAAGGTGCGGGGCGGGCTCGCCGTGCGCCGGGCGCGCGAGGGAGAGGAGATCCTCGCCCTCGACGGCCGGACCTACAAGCTCGATCCCGAGATCGTCGTCATCGCCGACGAGAACGGCCCGGAATCCATCGCCGGCGTCATGGGCGGCGAGCATTCGGGCTGTGACGAGGGGACGACGGACGTCCTCATCGAATCCGCGCTCTGGCACCCGCTCAACATCGCCCAGACGGGGCGGCGGCTCGGCATCATCACCGATGCCCGCTACCGCTTCGAGCGCGGCGTCGATCCCGCCTTCACGCTGCCGGGTCTCGATCTCGCGACGCGCCTCGTCCTCGACCTGTGCGGCGGCGAGCCCTCCAAGATCGCTTTCGCGGGGGCGATCCCCGGTCCCGGAGGCGCGATCGATTTCCCCTGGGCCGAGGTGAAGCGCCTATCCGGCCTCGACCTGCCGCGCGCCGAGGCCGAGGCGATCCTGGAGAAGCTCGGCTTCGCGGTCTCCGGCTCCGGCGAGCGGGCGCAGGTCGTGGCGCCCTCCTGGCGCCCGGATATCGAGGGCAAGGCCGACCTCGTCGAGGAGGTCATCCGCATTGCCGGGCTCGACCGGGTCGCGGCGCAGCCGCTGGCGCGGCTCGACGGCGGCGTGATCAGGCCGGTCCTCACCGTGCTCCAGCGCCGGACCTTCGCTGCGAGGCGCGAGCTGGCCGCGCGCGGCATGGTCGAGGCGGTCACCTGGTCCTTCATCGCACATGAGGAGGCGGAACTGTTCGGGGGCGGGGCGGAGACGCTGCAACTGGCCAACCCCATCGCCTCCGACCTGTCCGACATGCGCCCGAGCCTCCTGCCGGGCCTGCTCAAGGCGGCCGGGCGCAATGCGGATCGCGGCTTTGCCGATGTCGCCCTGTTCGAGGTCGGCCAGTGCTTCGCGAGCGACGAGCCGGAGGGCCAGACGATGCGGGCGTCGGGCCTGCGCCGCGGGACCGCGCGCCAGGGCGGTGCCGGCCGCCACTGGGACGGCACGACACGCGCCGTGGACGCCTTCGACGCGAAGGCGGACGCCGAGGCGCTGCTTGCAGGCCTCGGCCTGCCCATGGCCGGGTTGATGGTGACGGCCGGCGGCCCCGGCTGGCTCCATCCGGGTCGCTCGGGAACCTTGTCCTTCGGGCCGAAGACGATCGTCGGCCATTTCGGCGAGGTGCATCCGGCCGTAATGGCGAAGCTCGACCTCAAGGGCTCGGCCGTCGTCTTCGAGATCACGCTCGACGCCCTGCCGCCGCCGAAGGAGCGGCCGACCAGGATGAAGCCGAAGCTCGTCCTCTCGGATCTCCAGCCCGTGCGGCGCGACTTCGCCTTCGTGCTCGACCGCAAGGTGCCGGCCGGCGACCTCGTGCGGGCGGTGGGCAATGTCGACCGCAACCTCATTGCGGCCACGAGCGTTTTCGACCTGTACGAAGGGCCGGGCGTCGGCGAGGGCCGGAAGTCGGTCGCCATCGAAGTCACGCTCCAGCCCCGCGGGAAGACGCTCACGGACCAGGAGATCGAAGCCGTGTCGAAGAAGATCGTCGAGGCCGCCGCCAAGCGTGCCGGCGCGGTGCTCCGCGCATGAGCGGGCCGGACGACATCCCCGCGGGCCCCGCCGGGCGCGCCCGGCTCGTCGAGGCCCTGTCGCGTGCGCGCGACCTGCCGGTCGAGGCGCTGGAGGAGGCGACGCTCCAGCCCGGCCGGATCGCCCCGGCCGTCCTCTCGGTCGCCGGGCGGGCGGCTGCGGGGGAGGAACTCGACGAGCGGGAGGCAAACCTCCTGTTCTGGGGCATCCATGTGCTCGCCCATGGCCGCGACGAGCGTCTTTTCGGCCCGCTGCTGCGGATCGCGCGGCGCGACGAGGAGGCGGTAGCGCGGCTTCTGGGGGATGCCGTCCCGGCGACCCTGCCGAGGCTCGCCGCCAGCACCTTCGACGGCGATGCCGATGCGCTGGAAGAGGCGATCCTCGATCCGAAGGCGGACGAGTTCGTCCGCTGGAGCCTGTTCGGCGCCTATGCCTATCTCGTCTTCGAGGGGCGCATTCCGCGCGGGCGGGCCCATGACTTCCTGGCGAGGTTCGACCGTGAGCGTCCCGCCCGCGCGGGCGATGCCGCCTGGACCGGCTGGGAGCAGGCGATCGCGCTTCTCGGCTTCTCCGACCTCCTGCCGCTGGTCGAGGCGGCGCGCCGGGATGCGCGGCTCCTGGAGGACGACGACCCGGAATGGTTCGCGCTGACGATGGCGGAGGCGGAAGCCTCGCCCGAGAACCCGGAGCGCTTCCACGACCAGGGCTTCGGCCATGTCGAGGACGTGGTGGGCGAGCTTGCCGAAGCCCTCGACGACCCGGAGGGCGAGGAGGCTTCGGAGCCGGCTCGCAACCCGAACCGGACCGTGGGCCGCAACGATCCGTGCCCCTGCGGCTCGGGCAAGAAGTTCAAGAAATGCTGCCTGGAGGCCGGCAATGACTGACGAGAAGGACGAGCGCCCGCGCGGCCCGGAGCCGATCGAGATTCCGCTCCAGGGTCCCGGCCCGTTCCAGCTCCCGATCTGCACGGATCTGAAGGATATCGGGCTCGGCGAGAGCCTTGCGGTCCTGCGCTTCGAGACGATCGAGCACCAGCGCGTCGATATTCCGATTCCCATCGGCATGCTGGTCGAGATCGGCGATGCCTGCGAGGAGGCCCTCCAGCACGCGATCCGGGCGCGGGACGGCGGCGAGACGGTGCAGTAGGGCGGCCGCGGTCAGGGGGCTCCCATCCCGCTCAGCGGGTTCGTCTCGTCCCAGCCGTAGCGCAGGGTCTCGAAACGCATCGAGAGCGCATCGACCATCAGCAGGCGCCCGACCAGCCCCTCGCCGAAGCCCACGATCTCCCGGATCACCTCGAGCGCCATCATCGCGCCCATGATCCCGGCCAGCGCGCCGAGGATGCCGGCCTCGGCGCAGGTCGGGACGGAGCCGGGCGGCGGACGGTCGGGGAAAAGGCAGCGATAGGTGGGATTGGGACGCCCGTCCGGGCCTCTCTCGTGCGCCCGGATGGTGGTGAGGGAGGCGTCGAACTGCCCGAGCGCCGCGGTCACGAGGGGCCTTCCTTCGTGGAAGCAGGCATCGGAGACGGCGTAGCGGGTCTCGAAATTGTCCGACCCATCGGCCACGACATCATAGCCGACGACGATCTCGCGCGCGTTTTCCTGCGTCAGTCGCATCGGATGGGCCGCGACCGCGACATGGGGATTCAGCCGCCGGACGGCGTCCCGCGCGCTCTCGACCTTGGGGCGGCGCAGGTCGGGCGTCCCGTGCAGGACCTGCCGCTGGAGGTTCGACAGCGAGACCGTGTCGTCATCGAGGATGCCGAGGGTGCCGATCCCGGCCGCGGCGAGATACTGGAGCAGCGGCGAGCCGAGGCCGCCCGCGCCGATGACGAGCACTCGCGCCGCGCCGAGCTTCGCCTGGCCGGGTCCGCCGACGTCGCGCAGCACGATGTGGCGGGCATAGCGTTCGATCTCTTCGGGGGAGAGGGCCATGCCCCTCAGTCACATGGAGGGGCCTGCGGTTCAAGCGCGTCCGCTGCCGCGGCTCGCGCGCTCCTGCTTCAGGCGGACGCGCTCGCGATGGGCGGTATAGAGGCCGCTCCCGATGATCACCGTCGCCCCGGCCCAGGTCCAATGATCGGGCAGGTTGCCGAAGATCAGGTAGCCGAAGAAGGTCGACCAGATGAGCTGGACGTAGCTGAAGGGGGCGAGGAGCGAGGCCGGCGCGCGCTGGAAGGCGAGGACGGTGAGATATTGCCCGGCGGTCGCGGCGATGGCGACGAGCATTCCGAGCCCAGCCTCGCGCCAGGTCGGCACGACGAAGACGGGCGCCACCGCGACGCTGAGCGCGGCGAATCCGACGATGGCCGCGTAGCACATGGCCGTCCAGGCGCGGTCGATGCCGGCGAGCTTGCGCGTGAGGACCACGCCCATGGCCCAGCTCGCCGCCGAGAGCATCGGAAAGAGCGCCGCCGGGCCGAAGGTGCCGGTGCCGGGCCGGACCACGATCAGCACCCCGACCAGCCCGACCCCGATCGCCGCCCAGCGCCTGAGCCCCACCTGCTCGCCGAGGAGCGGAATCGACAGCGCCGTGACGAGCATCGGCGAGACGAAGTTGAGGGTCGTCGCCGAGGCGAGGGGGAGTGCGGAGAGGCCGAGGATGAAGAGCAGGCTCGAGAAGAGCAGGCAAAAGGCGCGGGCCGTCTGAAGGACCGGCCGCCGCGAGCGCAGGATCTCGCCCCGGCTATAGGCGATGATGGGCGAGACGATCGCCAGGAAGCCGAGCCAGCGCATCCAGGCGATCTCGATGACCGGGATGGTGGGAGTCAGGTATTTCGCGGTCGCGTCGGAGATCCCGAAGACGAAGCCGGCGCAGATGACGATGAGGATTCCGCCGAGCGGCCGGTCGAGCGGCGCCGGGGCATGGATCGGCGGCTGCGGGTGAAGAGTGGGGACGGGCACGGCATCGCCGGTTCAGGAGGAGGCGGCTCCATAGCAGCGCGGGATGATTCGGGTAGGGAGCGCGGCGCATGGCGGCCAGTCCCCTGCGGGACGCAGACCGAAGACGGTTGAGACAATCAGGGCCGCGACGGCGCCTCGTTTTTCGGCTATGCGCCTGCGCCATGCTGTCCAGCCTCGCTCTTTCCCGCCCCGCCCGCGCCCTGCGGGCCGGCCTCCTGACGGCCTCCCTGTGCGTCGCGGCGCCCGCTCTCTGCGCCCCTCCCGCTTTCGCCCAGGGGGTATCCCATGTGGCAGGGACCGGGATCGGCCTCGCGCCCCCCAAGGGGATGCGCCCGTCCAAGACCTTTTCGGGCTTCGAGAGCCCCGAGACGGGCGCCTCGATCCTGGTCGGGGAATTGCCGGCCGAAGCCTATCCGGCGATTCTCGCGACCTTCACCCCGGAGGGGCTGGCCTCGAGCGGCTTGCAGGCCGCGGGCCCCGCGATCGACTGGAAGGTGGCCGGCGGCGAGGGCGGGCGGCTGATCCGTGGGCGGCAGACGGCCTATGGGACGGTGTTCCGCAAATGGGTGCTGCTCGCCAAGGGCCCCGCCAACACCGTGATGATCACCGTCCAGGTGCCCGACGCGAAGAGCGCCGCCCTCCCGGACGCCGCCGTGGAAGGCGCCCTGAAGACGATCTCGCTCAAGGCGCCCCCCAGCCTGGAGGAGCAGGTTTCCTCCCTGCCGTTCAGGATCGGCAACCGGGCGGGGTTCCGGCTCGTCCGGGTGATCTCGGGCTCGGGATTGCTTCTGACCGAAGGTCCGCGGGACGCCATCCCGGACGCCTCGCAGCCGGTCGTGATCGTCGCCAGCGCGGTCGGCGCGGTCGGAGCGCACGACAAGGCCGAGCGCGAGGCGCTCGCGGAACGGGCATTCTCCTCGATCGCCGGCGTCAGCGACGTGTCGGTAGCCTCCCGGTCGATGACCGACAAGGACGGCGCGAGCTGGAGCCGGATCGAGGGACGTGGAACCTATCGGGCCAGCCAGGAAGCGGTGAGCACGCTGCAACTGATGCGTTTCGACAAGACCGGCTACATCCGAATCGTCGCGATCGCGAGCTCTCTCGACCGGGACAAGATCGTCCCGCGGGTCGAGGCCCTCGCCGCCTCCATCGCTCCCCGGTAGCCGGCGCCTTCGCGGGCGGCCTCGATCCTTCGGCCTATTGCCGGGACGGCTGCGCGTGCTACGGATGGAGGACAAGGCCGGCGGTAGATCGGCCTGGGCTCCGGGAGGAACGATGGCGTCCGTTACCATCAACGACGTTCGGAAAGCCTATGGCTCGACGAAGATCCTGCACGGGGTCTCGGTCGATATCAGGGACGGCGAGTTCGTCATCCTGGTCGGGCCGTCGGGCTGCGGGAAATCGACGCTGCTGCGCATGATCGCCGGGCTCGAGAACATCTCGGGCGGGGAGATCAAGATCGGCAACCGCGTCGTCAACGACGTCCCGCCCAAGGAGCGGGACATCGCCATGGTGTTCCAGAACTACGCGCTCTATCCGCATATGACGGTGCGCGACAACATGGCCTTCTCGCTGAAGCTCAGGAAGGCGCCCGCGGAGGAAATTGACAAGCGCGTGAGCCAGGCGGCCGGCATCCTGGGCCTCGGCAAGATGCTCGACCGCTATCCGCGCCAGCTTTCGGGCGGCCAGCGCCAGCGCGTCGCCATGGGGCGCGCCATCGTCCGCGATCCGCAGGTCTTCCTGTTCGACGAGCCGCTCTCGAATCTCGACGCGAAGCTGCGCGTCGCGATGCGCACCGAGATCAAGGAACTGCACCAGCGCCTGAAGACGACGACCGTCTACGTGACGCACGACCAGATCGAGGCCATGACGATGGCTGACCGGATCGTGGTCATGCATGACGGCAATGTCGAGCAGATCGGCGCGCCGCTCGATCTCTACGACAATCCGGCCAATCTCTTCGTGGCGGGCTTCATCGGCTCGCCGGCGATGAACTTCATTCCCGGCAAGCTCGGCAGCGGAAACGAGTTCGTGGCCGATGGCGGATTCACGGTGCCGCTGTCCCGGCGCCCGTCCGGCCAGGACGGAAAGGCGCTGATCCTCGGCATCCGGCCCGAGCACTTCCAGCCCGCCGCGGAAGGCATTCCGGTCAAGGTCGTCGTCGTCGAGCCGACCGGCTCGGAGACCCTGCTCTCGGTCAAGGCGGGCACGCAGGAAATGCTCTGCGTCTTCCGCGAGCGGGTGCTGCCCAAGCCCGGCGAGACCATCCACGTCCAGCCGGACCAGAGCGTCCTTCACCTTTTCGACCAGGCGACGGGGCAGAGGATCTGAGATTCCGCGGGAGGCAGCCGCGCTCGGACCACATGACAGGAGAGACTTGATGAGCTTCAATCGGCGCGATCTGCTCGCGACCGGCCTTGTCGCCGGAACCCTGCCGCTGCTCGGAGCGCAGCCCGGCCTCGCCCAGGCCCCGAGCTACAAGCCGGAAGCGGGCGCGAGCCTGCGCGTGTTGCGCTGGGCGCCCTTCGTGAAGGGCGACGAGGAATCCTGGATCGCCAATACCAAGAAATTCACCGAGGCCACCGGCGTCGCCGTGCGCATCGACAAGGAGAGCTGGGAGGACATCCGGCCGAAGGCGGCGACGGCAGCGACCGCGGGCTCGGGTCCCGACGTCATGCTCGTCTGGTTCGACGATCCCTTCCAGTACCCTGACAAGCTGCTCGAGGTGACGGACGTCGCCAACGATCTCGGCAAGAGATATGGCGGCTGGTTCCCGGGGCTCGAATCCTACGGCCGGCTCGGCGACAAGTTCATCGCCCTGCCGCTCGCGACGATCGGCAATGCGATCTGCTATCGCGAATCGATGGTGAAGGCCGCCGGCTTCTCCGAGTTCCCCAGCGAGACCAAGGGCTTCCTCGAACTTGCCAAGGCGCTGAAGGCCAAGTCGAAGCCGATGGGCTTCGCCCATGGCAAGGCCGTCGGCGACGGCAACAACTATGCCCATTGGATCGTCTGGAGCCACGGCGGCAAGATGGTGGACGAGAAGGGCAAGGTCACCATCAATTCGGCCGAGACCATCGCCGGGCTGAAATATGCGCGCGAGCTTTACCAGCAGTTCATTCCGGGCACCGAATCGTGGCTGGACATCAACAACAACCGGGCTTTCCTGGCCGGCGACATCTCGGTCACGGCGAACGGCGTCTCGCTCTATTACTCCGCGAAGAACGATCCGAACCTGGCCGCCCTCGCCGAGGACATCAAGACCATCAAGCTTCCGGTCGGTCCCATCGGCAAGTCGGTCGAGCTCCACCAGACGACCGAATGCATCATCTTCAAGCACACCAAGTTCCCCAACGCGGCGAAGGCCTATCTGCAATTCATGTTCGAGAAGCCGCAGATGGATTCCTGGATCACGAATTCCTCGGCCTATTGCTGCCCGGCCCTGAAGAGCTTCATCGACAATCCCATCTGGACGTCCTCCCCGAACCACCTGGCCTACAAGACGGCGTCCGAGACCCTGCGTCCGAACGGCTATGCGGGGCCGCTCGGGCCGGGCTCGGCCGCGGCCATGGCGGATTACATCATGGTGGACATGGTGGCGGAGGCCGCGACCGGCCAGCGCACGCCGGAGGACGCGGCCAAGCGCGCCGAGCAGCGCGCCGTGCGCGCCTATCGCAACACCTGAGACGACCGGCGGGCGCGGCGAGGCGCCCGCCACCCCCTCCCCTCGGGGAGGACGAGCAACGGGAACCGGGACGAACGACCAGACCATGGCTCCATCAGCCCTGACCTCGGCCCCGGCCAAAAGGTCTCTTTGGCAGGATCTCGGCCATAGCCGCGCCTTCCTCGGCTTCGCCTTCATGGTGCCGGCGGCAGCGATCCTTCTTTTCTTCCTGACCTATCCGCTGGGCCTCGGCGTCTGGCTCGGCTTCACGGATGCGCGGCTGAACCGCCCGGGCGAGTTCATCGGGTTCGAGAACTACCAGTCGCTCTCGGGCGATCCCATCTTCTGGCTCTCGGTCTTCAACACGCTGCTCTACACCATCGCGGCCTCGATCGCGAAATTCGGGCTCGGCCTGTGGCTGGCCCTGATCCTGAACGAGAACCTGCCGTTCAAGTCGTTCTTCCGCGCGGTGGTGCTGCTGCCCTGGGTCGTGCCGACGGTGCTCTCGGCGCTGGCCTTCTGGTGGATCTTCGACAGCCAGTTCTCGATCATCTCCTGGGTCCTCATCAAGATCGGGCTGATCTCCTCGCCCATCAACTTCCTCGGCGATCCCACCAATGCGCGCCTGTCGGTGATCGCGGCCAATGTCTGGCGCGGCATTCCCTTCGTGGCCATCACGCTGCTGGCAGGATTGCAGACCATCTCGCCGTCCCTTCAGGAAGCGGCGACGCTCGACGGCGCCACCTCCTGGGAGCGGTTCCGCTTCATCACGCTGCCGCTGCTGACGCCGATCATCGCCGTGGTGATGACCTTCTCGGTGCTCTTCACCTTCACCGATTTCCAGCTCATCTGGGTGCTGACCCGCGGCGGCCCTCTCAACGCGACCCATCTCATGGCGACTCTCAGCTTCCAGCGCTTCTCGTCCGGGCAGCTCGGAGAGGGCGCGGCGATCGCGGTCGCGATGGTGCCCTTCCTTCTCGCCGCGATCCTGTTCTCCTATTTCGGCCTTCAGCGCCGCAAATGGCAGCAGGGGGGAGCCGACTGATGGCCGCCACCTCCTCCCGTGACGCGGATCTCGTGGACGACCGTGAGGGAATGACCTATCTGAACCGCCTGCCGCGGCGGATCCTGGTCATCTACCTGCCACTCGCGGTCTTCGTCTTCGTGCTGCTGTTTCCCTTCTATTGGATGGCGGTGACGACGCTGAAGCCGAATGCCGAGATGACCAATTTCAACGACTACAGCCCGTTCTGGCCCACGTCGCCGACCCTGCAGCACGTCAAATACCTGCTGACGGAGACGTCCTATCCGGGCTGGCTGTGGAATACGCTGCTCGTCGCGCTCGGCTCGACGATCCTGTCGCTCTTCTGCGCGGTGCTTGCCGCCTATGCAATCGAGCGCGTGCGCTTCAACGGCTCCCGGGTCACGGGGCTTCTGATCTTCCTCGCCTATCTCGTCCCGCCCTCGATCCTGTTCATCCCGCTGGCCTATATGACGATCCGACTCGGGATCTACGACAGCAAGATGGCGCTGATCCTGACCTATCCGACCTTCCTCGTGCCCTTCTGCACATGGCTTCTGATGGGTTATTTCCGCTCGATTCCCTACGAGCTGGAGGAATGTGCCCTGGTGGACGGTGCCTCGCGCTGGGAGATCCTGGTCAAGATCATGCTGCCGCTGGCCGTTCCGGGTCTGATCTCGGCAGGCATCTTCGCCTTCACGCTCTCGTGGAACGAGTTCATCTATGCGCTGACGCTGATCGGGTCCTCGGAGAACAAGACGGTCCCGGTCGGCGTCCTGACCGAGCTTGTGCGCGGGGACGTCTATGAATGGGGAGCACTGATGGCCGGCGCCCTTCTGGGCTCTCTGCCGGTAGTGATCCTGTATTCGTTCTTCGTCGACTACTACGTCTCGTCGATGACCGGCGCAGTGAAGGAGTGAGGGCGCGGCAGCGGGCAAGGCGCTTTTTTACCCGATCTTGTGTCAGGCCCTTGAAATGAGCGCCGGCTTGGGGCAAAGGAACGGCGTCGTCGCTGCCGAAGCGACGGCATGGATGCGGGTGTAGCTCAGGGGTAGAGCACAACCTTGCCAAGGTTGGGGTCGAGGGTTCGAATCCCTTCGCCCGCTCCA
>NZ_DAOLAJ010000048.1:0-28139 GCF_035325185.1 Enterovirga sp.
CCAGATTGTGGATCTGGGGGTCCCCCGTTCGAGCCGGGGTGGCGGTACCATTCTTCTCAAGCGCTTTGTGCATCGTCGCCGGCCCGAATCGGGAGCGGGCCTCCGAGCCCGGGGGCTCGCCTCGGCGAAAAGCCGCGGCCTTCGGAGCGTGCTCCGAAGGCCCTCACGGACCTCGGCTCGGGGA
This sequence comes from Enterovirga sp., assembly GCF_035325185.1. Taxonomy (GTDB): domain Bacteria; phylum Pseudomonadota; class Alphaproteobacteria; order Rhizobiales; family Beijerinckiaceae; genus Enterovirga. Next base: position 185 of record NZ_DAOLAJ010000048.1, read on the forward strand.
CGGCAGCAGCATCGGCTCGATCCTCGCGCGCAGTTCGTCCGCGAACGGAGCCGGGCGGCGCGTCGCGCTGTCCAATTGCACCACCGTCGCTTCCGCATAGGCGACGAGGCGGCCGGAACCGTCGAAAAGCGCCTGCGCATAGACCAGCGAGCTGCGGCCGAGGGACGGGACCCAGGTGCCGCAGCGAACCTCGCCCGGATAATGAAGCTCCGCCTTGAAATCGACGGCGAGGCGCACGATGACGTAGAAGACGCCGGACAGCATCGGGGCCTGAATCACGTCGCGGAGATGGTGTACCCGTCCGCTCTCGCAGAAGGTCGAGAACACCGCGTTGTTCACGTGCCCGTTGAGATCCGTATCACGGAAGCGCAGGATGTCGCGCGTCCAGGAGACGCGCGGATCGGCCTCGAGCGCCGCGAGGTCGAAATCGGGCCGGCTCACGGCCGCACCGCCGGATCGACGCGGCCGGCATCTTCAAAAGGTCTCTCGGGCATTCGTCGGATCCTCCGCTGTGGGGCAGGGCGTAGCAGAGGGCTGCCACCCTGTCATGGAGCCCGATCCCCGAAAACCCGTTCCCACTTTTCAGGATCATGCTCTATAGCGCCGCCATGACCGCTTCGCCCGCCGCGGGCGAGCCCCTTCGAGCCGCCGCGATGTCCCTCGTGAAGATCTGCGGCCTCGCCACGGCCGAGGCCCTGGAGGCCGCGCTCGCCGCCGGCGCCGACATGGTCGGCTTCGTGCGCTTCCCGCGCTCGCCCCGCCATGTCTCGCTGGAGGCCGGCCGCGCGCTGTCCCGCGCCGCGGCCGGGCGCGCGACCCGCGTCCTGCTCCTGGTCGATCCGGCCGATGCGGAGCTGGACGAGGCCGTCGCGGCCATCGAGCCCGACCTGATCCAGCTCCACGGGAGGGAAACGCCGGAGCGCGCCGCCGCGATCCGGGCGCAAACCGGCCGGCCCGTGATGAAGGCCCTCGCGGTCGCCGAAGCCGCCGACCTCGCCCGGATCGATCTCTACCGCGCGAGCGCCGAGCGCATCCTCCTCGACGCCAAGCCTCCGAAGGGCGCGGCTCTTCCCGGCGGCAACGGGGTGGCCTTCGACTGGCGCCTGCTGGCTGGTCTCGCGAAGGCGCCCTCCCACGCGCTCATGCTCTCGGGCGGGCTCACCCCGGAGAACGTCGCCGAGGCCGTCGCGGTCTCCGGCCTCTCGGCCGTGGACGTCTCCTCGGGCGTCGAGAGCAGCCCCGGGATCAAGGACATCTCGAAGATCGCGGCCTTCGTCAAGGCCGCCCGCGCCGCCTTCGCGGCCCGGGACAAGGACAGGAGAGTGGCGTGAACGCCCCGAGCACCCCCAACACCTTCCGCGCCGGCCCCGACGAGCGCGGCATGTTCGGCATTTTCGGCGGCCGCTTCGTCGCCGAGACGCTGATGCCGAACATCCTCGAACTGGAACGGGAATACGAGCGCGCCAAGGCCGACCCGGCCTTCAAGGCGGAGATGGACGGCCATCTCGCCCATTACGTCGGCCGGCCCTCGCCGCTCTATTTCGCCGAGCGCCTGACGGAGCATCTGGGCGGGGCGAAGATCTACCTGAAGCGCGAGGAGCTGAACCATACCGGCTCCCACAAGGTGAACAACGTCACCGGCCAGATCCTTCTCGCGCGGCGGATGGGCAAGAAGCGCATCATCGCCGAGACCGGGGCGGGCCAGCACGGCGTCGCGACGGCGACGCTCTGCGCCCGCTTCGGCCTCTCCTGCGTGGTCTATATGGGCGCGGTCGATGTCGAGCGGCAGCAGCCCAACGTCATCCGCATGAAGATGCTGGGCGCCGAGGTCGTGCCGGTCCAGTCGGGCACCCGGACCCTCAAGGACGCCATGAACGAGGCTTTGCGCGACTGGGTCACGAATGTCGATTCGACCTTCTACTGCATCGGCACGGTCGCGGGGCCGCATCCCTATCCGGCCATGGTGCGCGACTTCCAGTCGATCATCGGCCGGGAGACCCGCGAGCAGATGCTGAAGGCGGAGGGGCGCCTGCCCGATTCGCTCATCGCCTGCATCGGGGGCGGCTCGAACGCCATGGGGCTGTTCCATCCCTTCCTCGACGACCGGGAGGTGAGGATGTGGGGCGTCGAGGCGGCCGGCCACGGCATTTCCTCGGGCCTCCACGCCGCCTCGCTGACGGGCGGGCGGCCGGGCGTGCTGCACGGCAACCGGACCTATCTCCTCATGAACGAGGACGGCCAGATCACCGACGCCCATTCCATCTCGGCCGGGCTCGATTATCCCGGCATCGGCCCGGAGCATTCCTGGCTGCACGAGACGGGCCGCGTCACCTATATCTCGGCGACGGACGAGGAGGCGCTGGAAGCCTTCCAGCTCCTCTCGCGCCTGGAGGGCATCATCCCGGCCCTCGAGCCTGCCCACGCCCTCGCCAAGGTGAGCGAACTCGCCCCGACGCTGCCGAAGGACCATCTCATGGTCGTCAACCTCTCGGGGCGGGGCGACAAGGACGTGCCGCAGGTCGGCGAGATGCTGGCCGGCCGGCTCGGGGGTGGCTGAGTCCTTCTGGACATCCGGCGGCAGACGGGTTGCGGGCGCGGGCGCGGGGCGGCACATAGGGGCGGGGGCGCCGCATGCAGCGCCTCCTTGGGGAATCGCCGTTCGGACATGGCCATGCGGGGCTCCGATCCGTTCAAGACGACGCAGCGGCTCGGCGAGCTGAACGAGCGCTCGCGCGAGATCTTCCGGCAGATCGTCGAGAGCTATCTCGCGACCGGAGAGCCCGTGGGCTCCCGGAACGTCGCGCGGCTCCTGCCCGTCGCGCTCTCGCCCGCCTCGGTCCGCTCGGTGATGGCGGAGCTGGAGGAGGCGGGCCTCATCTTCGCCCCCCATACCAGCGCCGGCCGGCTGCCGACCCACCAGGGCCTGCGCTTCTTCGTCGACGCCCTGATGGAGATCGGCGACGTGGACCGGGAGGAGCGCATGCGCATCGAGGCGCAGATGCGCAGCGCCGCCTCCTCGCGCACCTTCGAGACGGCGCTCGCGGAAGCCTCCGCGATGCTCTCGGGCATCTCGCGGGGGGCGGGCGTCGTCGTGACGGCCAAGAGCGATTCGCGCCTGCGCCATGTCGAGTTCGTCCGGCTCGATCCCGGCCGGGCGCTGGTCGTGCTGGTGGCGGAGGACGGCTCGGTCGAGAACCGCCTGCTCGACCTGCCGCCGGGCCTGCCCGCCTCGGCCCTCGCCGAAGCCTCGAACTATCTCAATGCGCGCATCTCCGGACGCACGCTCGGGGATCTGCGCCGCCTCGTCGAGGAGCAGCGCGCGGCCATGGCGCGGGAGCTGGACGAGATCACCGCGCGGCTGGTCGAAAGCGGGCTCGCGACCAGCGTCGGCCAGCAGGAGGCGCGCCAGCTCATCGTGCGCGGCCAGGCGAACCTGCTCGAAAACGTCCATGCGGCCGAGGACCTCGACCGCATGCGCCTCCTCTTCGAGGATCTCGAGACGCAGACGGATGTGGTCGACCTCCTGATCCGCGCCGAGGGCGGGGAAGGCGTGCGCATCTTCATCGGCGCCGAGAACCGGCTCTTTTCCCTGTCGGGCTCCTCGATCATCGCCGCCCCCTTTCGCGACGGCCAGCAGCGGGTCGTCGGCGCCGTCGGCGTGATCGGGCCGACGCGCCTGAACTACGCGCGCATCGTGCCGATGGTCGATTTCACGGCCCGCGCGGTTTCCCGCCTCCTCGATCCCGGCCTCAGGTGACGCCGCCTCCTTCTCCACCGGAACGCCCGCGCGGCCGCGGCGGGGAGGCGCGATGAGCCTCGACCAGGCCCTTTCCTTCGCGCTGATCGGCGGCGTCATCCTCGCCTTCGTCTGGGGGCGCCTGCCCTATGACGTCGTGGCGGTGACGGGGCTGATCTGCGGCGTCGCGCTCGGCGTGGTCCCGGCCGACAAGGCGTTCCTCGGCTTCTCCGACGATATCGTGGTCATCGTCGGCTGCGCGCTCGTCATGTCGAGCGCGGTCGCGCGCTCGGGGGCCGTCGAGACCCTGATGCGGCCGATCCTGCCGCATCTGACGACCACCGCCCTCCAGGTGCCGGCGCTCGTCGCCGGCGTTCTCTTCGCCTCGATGGTCACCAAGAACGTCGGCGCGCTCGCGATCTTCATGCCGATCGCGCTCCAGCTCGCGCGCCGCACGGGCGTGCCCGCCTCCTCCTTCCTGATGCCGATGTCCTTCGCCTCCCTGATCGGCGGGATCGTGACGCTGGTCGGGACCTCGCCCAACGTGATCGTCTCGCGCGTGCGGGCCGAGCTGACGGGCGTGCCCTTCGGCATGTTCGACTACACGCCGGTCGGGCTCGCCATCGCCATCCTCGGCTTCCTCTTCCTCGCGGTGGGCTGGCGCCTCCTGCCGAAACGGACGGGCACGGCCTCGATGGAGGCCGCCTTCCGGCTCGACAGCTATGTCGCCGAGGTAAGCCTGCCGGACGGCCATGCCGCGGCGGGACGGCGCGTGCGCGACCTGCGGGAGATGGGCGGGGCCGGCGTCGAGATCTCCTCGATCGTGCGCGAGCGCTACCGCCGCATGCCGGCCGAGCCCGAGACCGAGCTGCGCAGCCGGGACATGCTGCTGCTGCGCGGCGAGCCGGGCGATCTCGAGCGCTTCGTCGTCCAGGCGGGCCTTCTTCTCGCCGGGCGGCCGGACGAGGAATCGGGCAAGGTCACGGTGATCGAGGGCGTGGTCACCCCGCCCTCCGACCTCGTGGGCCGCACCGCCGCCCAGCTCGACCTCGAGGGGCGCTACGGCATGCGCATCCTCGCCCTGAGCCGTTCCTCCGAGGAGATCGAGCAGAGCCTCTCGGCGACGCGCTTTCATGCGGGGGACGTCGTCGTGCTGCGCGGCCCGACCCGCAGCCTGCCGGAAACGCTCGGCCTCCTGCGCATCCTTCCGCTCGCGGGCCGCGGCATCGCGCTCGGCCGCAACACGCGGAGCTGGCTGCCGCTGGCCATCCTGATCGTCGCGATGGCGCTCGTCGCGGTCAATGCCGTCTCGGTGCCGATCGCCTTCTTCGGCGCGGTGGTGGTCGTCCTCCTGACGCGCTGCATGACGCCGACGGAAGCCTATGCCGCCATCGAATGGCCGGTCCTGATCCTCTTCGCGGCCCTCATCCCGATCAGCGACGCGATCGGGCGCACGGGCGGCGCCGACCTCGTGGCGGGCTGGATGATGCGCGGGGTCCAGGATTTCCCGCCCATCGTCGCGCTCGGGGCGACGCTGGTCCTCGCCATGGCGGTGACGCCCTTCCTGAACAACGCCGCGACGGTGCTCGTGATGGGGCCCATCGCCGCCAAGCTCGCGGCCCGGCTCGGCATGAACCCCGATCCCTTCCTGATGGCGACGGCGCTCGGGGCGGCCTGCGATTTCCTCACCCCCATCGGCCACCAGTGCAACACGCTGGTGATGGGGCCGGGCGGCTATCGCTTCGGCGACTACGCCCGGCTCGGCCTGCCGCTCTCGATCCTCGTGATCGTCGTCGGGACGCCGCTGATCGCCTTCTTCTGGCCGCTGCGGGCGGGTTAGAAGGGGGCGTCATGAGCGTCACCTTCGTGGGCGATCCCGCCGCCCCGCCCCTCGTCTCCGAAGCCGCGATCCGCGACCTCGTCCACACTTTCTACGGCCGCGTGCGCGAGGACGAGCTGATCGGTCCCGTCTTCGAGGCCGAGGTGGCCGATTGGGACCGCCATCTCGCCAATCTGTGCGATTTCTGGTCCTCGGTCGTGCTGCGCACGAGCCGCTACCAGGGCCGCCCGCTCCGGCCCCACCTGCGGCTCCGGCTGGAGGGCGCGCATTTCGACCGCTGGCTCGACCTGTTCGAGCGCACTGCGGCGGAGGTGCTTCCGCGCGAGGCCGCCCCCGTCTTCATCGACCGTGCCCGCCGCATCGCCGACAGCTTCGAAATGGCGGTGGCGGGCCAGGCCGGCCAGATCCGCGCCCCGCGGCATATGGCGCGCGCGGCCGCGGCCGACGATGCGAGCCGTACCATCCTCGAAGGCTGAGCCGCCTCGCCGTGCTCTCCGGCCGCCCCGTCCGCAAGCGGATTCTGAGGGATGACCCGACCGGGCGTCGGCCTTCGCGTCAGTCCACGTTCGCGGCCATCGCGGCAGGGCGGCTGGCCGGATTTCCCCGTCGCCGGACGATGTCGGCGAACCGGTCCACGTCCTCGGCCGTGTTGAACAGTCCGAAGGACACGCGGATCCCGTCGCGCTCGGGCGAAACCCGGACCTGCTGGCTGGCGAAATATTCGGTCCAGCCATCTCCCGGCAGGTCGAGCACATAGATGTGAGGGGATCTGGCCTGGCGCGAGCGCGGACCGACGAGGCGGATCTTCTGCTCGTCCATGCGCTCGATCAGGCGGTCTCCCAGGTCGTAGGCATGGGCCTGGATATTCGCCACGCCGACGCTCTCGATGAGGTCGAGAGACGCGGAGAGCGCATGAATATCGGGAAGGTTGAAGTTTCCGATCTCGAAGCGGCCGGCCCCGTCGCGAAGCGCCATGTTGTCGTGCCGCGCAATGTAGTCGGCCGGCGGATCGGCCAGGCTGGACAGCGCCATATAGGCAGGGCGGAGTTCATCGTGGCCGGCCTTGCAGAACACGATCCCGAGGCCCTGCGGGACGAGGAGGCCCTTGTGGCAGCCCGACCCGATGATCGTCGCGCCGACCGCGCGGGCATCGAGGGGCACGACGCCGGTGGACTGCATGGCGTCGACGACGAAGTAGAGCTGTCTTTCGGCGCAAAGCCTGCCGATGCCCTCGACGTCGAAGAGATGCCCGGCATGGAAGGTCACGTGCGAGAGCGAGATGGCGCGGGTCCGGGCGTCGATACGATCCTCGAAGGTGGAGGCATCCACGGTCTCGCCCGTGATCGGCACGAAGCGAACCTCCACGCCCTTTCGCTGGAGATTGAGGAAGGCATAGGCGTTGTTGGGGTGGTCGCCCTCGACGAGCAGGACGTTGTCGCCGCTCTCGAGCGGCAGGGCGTTCGCCGCGATGTTCATCCCCTCCGAGGTGTTCTTCGTGAAGGCGATCTCGGCTGGAGCCGCATTGAAGAACCGGGCGACCCGTTCCCGCACCTCCTCGGTCCGGCGCAGCCAGAGGGGCTTGGGCCCCGCGAACTCGTTCCCCTCGCTGTAGAATCGGACGAGGGCGTCCTTGACGCTGGTGGCCAGCGGCGTCTGGTGCGCGGAATCGAGATAAAGCATCCGCTCGACCACCGGGAATTCCCGGCGCACCGCCGCGACGTCGTAGTGTTGAGACATGATGCGTTCCTGCCTTCGTCCGGAATGACGGAGATAAACCAGCCGCGGTTGCGCCGTCGAGGCTCGCTCCCATCCAGCCCTCGAACCCGGCGTCGTGCGGCCGGATGCGAAGCCTGCGTCCATGATCCCTGCCCAGAGGACCAGGACGCGACGGAGATGGCATGAATTAATGTCCGCATCAATGCATGCATTGACAAATCCATAGATGCAGCCTAGCTGGACCCGCCTCCGGCGGCTCGGCTGGCGGAAGAGGATCGTCTGCCTCGCTCCATTCCGGGCCGCGAGCGCGAACAAGCAGAGAATGCAGGCCCATGTCGCTGAGCAACCGCGCTCCCGCCTCCTTCATCGATCCCACCGACCCGATCCGGATGGACATCGATATCGCGGCGCTGAAATCGAACTATCGGGCGGTGCGGGATATCGTCGGCCCCGACATCCGGATCATGGCTTCGGTGAAAGGCAACGGCTACGGCGCGGGCGCGGCGCCGGTCGCGGCCGCGCTTCGTGACCTCGGCGTCCACGCCGTCGCGACCGGAGCCATCGGGGATGCGATGGCGATCCGCAACGCCGGCAACGATGTCCTCATCCACATGTTCGCCGGCATTCTCCCCGAAGCTCTCGGCGTCCTTCACGCCAACAACCTGACCCCGACGATCTACAACCGGCAGCTCGCCGACGCGGCCGACGAGGTCGCGAGCGCCCGACGCTGGAAGGTGTTTGTCAAGGTCGATGCCGGGACGGGCCGGCTCGGCGTTCCGATCGACGAGGCCGAGCGCTTCATCCTCGACGTCGCGAAGAAGCCGAATCTCGAGATCGAGGCGGTCTTCACCCACCTTCCGTTCGCCGGCGACGCGCCCCTGCCCTGGATCAACGAGCACCTGCAAAAGTTCGACGAGCTGACGGACCGCGTCAGGCGGCAGGGGGTGGAGATTCCGATCCGTCAGTCGCTTGCGAGCATCCACGTCATCAAGAAGCTCGAGACCACGACGAATGCGGTCTGCGTCGGCCACCTTCTGTTCGGGGGGCTCGGCCGTTTCGAGCCGGGCGACGAGGCGATCGCCGCGCGTTTCAAGCCTGTTCACAAGAGCATCAGAACCCGCCTGATCGATGCGCGCCGATATGCCTCCGACGTGACGGCCGGCACCAGCGGCAAGCTGAGCCTGAAGCAGGGCTCGATGCTCGGCACCGTCCCGATCGGCCTGCACGAGGGATATCGCCCCGCGGCTCCGGGTCAGCAGGCCCGCATGCTGATCGACGGCATCCGTGTGCCGGTCATCTCGGTGTCGCAGGAATATACCGTGCTGAACCTCACGGACCATCCTCGTGCGGCCGTCGGAGATGAAGTCGTCGCGCTCGGCGAAAGCGGCGAAGATCGCATCTCCATCGAGGAGATGGCAAAATGGCAGGGAAATTCGCCGCTCCACGTCGCGATGGCGATGGATCGCGGCTTTCCAAAGCATTACATCTACTAATGTGCCATGTCTAAGGCCGCTCGCGGCCGACTTATTGCATGCATCCGGTGAATGCATCCGAGCGCGCCGCGTGGGGCACGCTCACAGCGGGACAGCCAGGAGGAACAGGCCGATGGTTCAGTTTGGAAGGCGATTGATCGCGACGGCGCTCGCAGCCGCAGGTATCTTCTCTGCGACCTGGGCGATGGCCGAGAGCCCGACGCTCGACAAGATCAAGCGCACCGGCCAAATCAACCTGGGCTATCGTGAGGCTTCAATCCCGTTCTCCTATCTGGGAGGCGATGCGAAACCGATCGGGATTTCCCTCGATCTTTGCGCGGCCATCGTCGAGAAGATCAAGTCCGACCTGAAGCTCCCCAAGCTCGAGGTCGTGTATACGTCGGTGAACGGCTCCAACCGCATCCCGCTCATCCAGAACGGCACGGTCGATATCGAGTGCGGCGGCACGTCGAGCAGCGCTGCCCGCCTGAAGCAGGTCGCGTTCACCGTCGCAACCTTCGTGAGCTCGGCCCGATGGCTGACGAAGACGTCTTCCGGGATCAAGAGCGTGCAGGACCTGAAAGGGAAGACCGTCGTCGTCACCCAGGGATCGAACGCGGTCGGGTTCGCGATGGGCATCAAGGCGAAAGGCGTCGATTTCAACATCGTGCAGGCGAAAGACCACGCCGAGTCCATGCTGATGTTGCAGACCGACCGCGCGGCGGCCTTCATGGAAGACGACATTCTGCTCGCGAGCTTCAGGGCGCGGCAGCCCAATCCGTCCGAATACGGGCTGCTGCCGGAAACCTATGACCTCGTGCCCTATGGCCTTATGCTGCGAAGGGAAGATCCGGAGTTCAAGGCCGTGGCGGACGGGGTGATCAAACAGATGATGGCGAGCGGCGAATTCACGAAGCTCTATACCAAATGGTTCGAATCTCCGATCCCGCCCAATGGAGAGAACCTGCAGTTCCCGATGAGCGACCAGCTCAAGGCCCGGGTGGCCAATCCCAGCGACAGCATCGAATTCTAATGGACGATGCCCGCGGGGCCGCCCGGCCCCGCGGATGACCGTATCGAGATCTCGAATTGCCCCCTCGGATTCTCCCCTCTCGCCCGCGTGAACCCCCCGATCAAGCCATGGCCGACCGCCGTCAGGCCGCCTCCGACACCGGCAGGCCGAAGATCCACAACAGCCGCGCCGATGAAGCCTACGATGCGATCAAGAATTTGATTCTGACGAACGCCTGGACCCCCGGATATAACGCCTTCGAGCCGGAAGTCGCGCTTAAGCTCGGGATGAGCCGGACCCCCGTCAGGGAAGCGCTGGTCCGGCTGGAGCGGGAAGGCCTGATCCGGCTCGTGCCGCGAAGGGGCGTCTATGTTCTGCCCGTCTCGGCGGACGATATCCGGGATATCTATTTCGTCCTTGCCGGCCTGGAAGCCAGCGCCGCGGAGCAGCTCTCCCGCAGCGAAAACGTCCGGGATCTCGTGGCCGGCATGCGGGACGCGATCGACCGGATGGACAGGGCACTCGCCGATGCGGACCTGACCGAGTGGGCAAGGGGCGACGAAGCCTTTCATCGGCTCCTTGTCGATAACAGCGGTAACAAGCGCCTCACCGAAATCGTGGCCATGGTCAATGACCAGGCACACCGGGCCAGAATGATTACGCTCAGATTAAGACCGTTTCCCAATTCTTCGAATGAGGAGCACAAGAAAATACTTTCGGCTATTGAGAACAAGGATTGGCAAACCTCCGCTCGACTCGTGCGCGAGCACCGCCTGAAAGGCCTCGCGATGGTGCTCGGAGCCCTGGAGAATTTTCAACTCAAGCAGCTCTGACCGGCTGGCATTCGGCCCGGCTCCCTATTCCCGGGTTCGAAGCAGTTCTTCGATCTGCGAGGCGGCTTCCCTGAGGTCGGGCAGGAAGCGGCCGATCTCGTCGTGCCGGCAATGGGCCGCGGGAACCGACACGCCGAGCCCCGCGATGAAGTGCCGTTTCATGTTCCGCAACGGGACGGCGCATCCGACGACGCCGGGTGTGAACTCCTCGTTCGACGAGGCCCAGCCGTCGGAGCGCACTTTTTCGACCTGGGCGACGAGCGCGCTCCGGGAGGTGATCGTCGTCGGCGTGTGGGCCGCCAACTTGAGGTCGCCCAGAACCTGGCCCAGCTCCTCGGGAGAGAGGCTGGCCAGGAAGCACTTGCCGATCGAGGTGCAATAGACCGGAGCCCTGCGTCCCGGCTCGAAGAGCAAGCCGGAGCGGCGGCTGCTTCGTGCGGAATCGGTATAGCGGACCTCCAGTTCCGAAACGATGCCGACATGGCAATGCTCGTCGACCTTGGCGGCGAGCCGCACCAGAACGGCATGAACGTCGTCGGAGGAGAACACGCTCTCCACGGCGCTCATTCCCAGTGAGATCAGGCGGGGTCCGGCCGTCACCTTCTTCGATCCGAGCGCGCGCTTCAGCAGCGAGCGTGCCTCCAGTTGCGCGATCATGCGGTGAGCCGTCGCCGGAGGCAGGCCCGTCGCATCGGCGATCGAACTCGCCGCGACCGGTCCGCGGCGGGTCAGCACGAATTCGAGAACCGCGAAGGCGCGATCAAGCGGCTGGTCCCCTTTCCCGTCCATCCGCGTCCTGCCCCTCTCGAGTTGCGCCGGAAACCGCACATACGAAATAGCGCTTGACGCCCCGCAAATCATCCTGAAAACTGGAATAATAAATTCCATTTTATGGAAAAACACAGGAGGAATCATGTCCCCCCTTTTCCGTCTCCTGAGGCCTTGCGCGGGCGCCTTGGCAGGACTCTTTCTCGGGCTCGCGGCGTCGCTCCAGGCCGGGCCGGCGCAAGCCCAGGCGAGCCGGCTCGACGAGGTGGTCCAGCGCGGCAAGCTGATCGTCGCCACCTTCGCCTCCTCTCCCCCTCTGTGCTTCACGGACGACAAGGGGCAGCTCGTCGGCTTCGACATCGATGTCGCCAAGCTCATCGCCAAGAGCATGTTCGGCGACGAGAAGAAGATCGAGTTCGTCACCGTGACGAGCGAGGGGCGGTGGCCGAGCGTTCTGTCCGGCCGCGCCGATCTCGGCATCGCCTCGACGACGGTCTACCCGGACCGGGCGCTGCGGGTCGCCTTCACGCGGCCCTACATGGATGCGGGAATTGGCGTTCTCGTCCGCAGGGATGCGGGCGTGAAGAGCCTGACCGACCTGAACAACGCGAAATTCACGCTCGCCAATCTGAGCAATCCTCAGATGGCCGATCGCCAGAAGCGCTTCCTGCCCAATGTGAAGACGCTCACCTTCGACACGGCGAGCGCCATGTTCCTGGCCGTGAAATCGGGACAGGCCCAGGCCATGCAGTTCGACAGCCCCGTCATCGACTGGTACGGCAAGGAGAACACCGCCGACCTGATGGTGCTGCCGGAACTGCTCGGCAACGTCCAGAACAACGCCATCTTCATGAAGCCCGGTGACTTCACCTGGTGGCTCTATCTCGACACCTTCGTCCAGGAGCTGACGACCGGCTCGCGCTACGCCGAATATGTCGAACTCTACCAGAAGTGGTTCGGCCGCAATCCGCCGCCCCAGCGCTTCTACACGGGCGCGCGCTAATACCCGCATCCCCTCCGAACCTGAGGCGCGCCGTGCATTTCGATACCGGCCTCATCCTCCGCAACCTGCCTCTGTTCCTGGACGGAATGCAGGTCACGGTCGGGCTGAGCGCCCTCGCCTTCGCGCTGGCGCTCGCCTGGGGGCTCGCGGTTCTCGCCGGAGCCCGAGCGGCGCGCAGGCCCCTGCGGCTCGCCACGGCGGGCTACATCCAGGCCGTTCGGAACACCCCGGTCCTCGTGCAGATGTACTTCTTCTATTTCGGCTCCGGGATGGCCGGCTTTCCCCTGTCGGGGTTCACGGCCGGGCTGCTCGCCCTCGTGCTCCAGAACGGAGCCTATTTCGCCGAAATCTATCGCTCGGGCATCGAATCCGTCAGCAGGCGGCAAGTCGAGGCGGGGCTCGCTCTCGGCATGCTTCGGCGCCAGGCCTTCTTCATCGTCGTCCTGCCGCAGGCGATCAGGCGGGTCGTCGCGCCGATGTCCAACCAGGGTGTCGCGCTGATCAAGGACACCGCCCTCGTCTCGACCATCTCGGTCGCCGAGATGACCTACCAGGGGCGCCTCATCGCCGACCGCACGGCGGCGGTCTACGAGGTCTTCTTCACGCTGGCGCTGCTCTACCTCCTCCTCGTGTCGGTCTTCACCGGCGCGATGCGGCTCCTCGAAAGCCGCGTGCGGGTGGGGGCCTGACGCCGTGCTCGACGTCGCGATCCGCAGCTGGCCGCTCCTCCTCGCCGGCGCCGGCGAGACCCTGCTCCTCACCTGCGCGAGCGGGATCCTCGCGACCCTGCTGGGCGCGTTGCTGGCCCTCGGGCAGCTTTTCGCCCCCCGCCCGGCACGGTTTCTCATCGAGGTCCTGCTCTACGCGATCCGCGGCGTGCCGCTGCTCGTCCTCCTCTTCGCGATGTACTACGCGCTGCCCTATGCGGGGATCGACCTGTCTCCGCGCGTCGGGGGCATCCTCGTCCTCGGCATCTATTTCGCGACCTTCATGACGGAGATCTTCCGGGGCGCGGTCCAGGCCGTGCCGAAGGGGCAATGGGATGCGGCGCGGGCGGTCGGCATGCATGGCCGGCTGCTCATGACCCTCGTGATCGGCCCCCAGGCCGTGCGGCTGGCGCTGCCGCCCTACGTCAACACGATGATCATGTTGGTGAAGGGGACTTCCCTGGTTTCGGCGATCGGGCTTGCCGAGCTGACGCTGGCCGGCAAGCAGATCGTCGAGCGGACGCTCGCGGCCTTCCAGATCTTCGGCGCGGTCGCCCTCATCTATTTCGTCATCTGCTACGGCCTCGCCCTCGCCGGCCGCGCGATCGAGAGGCGGTTCGGCCATGTCCAGTGAACGCGCGCAGCCCGCCATCGAGATCCGCGGGCTCGGCAAGCGCTTCGGCTCCGTGCAGGTGCTCCAGGGCATCGACCTGACGATCGAGGAGGGCCGCGCCGTGGTGCTGATCGGTCCGAGCGGCTCGGGCAAGACGACCCTCCTGCGCTGCATGAACTTCCTGGAGGAGTTCGAGGAGGGGGAAATCCTCATCGGAGGCGAGCCCCTCGGCTATGCCGCCGGGCCCGACGGACGGCGGCGGCGCCAGCCGGAGCGCGAGATCGCGCGCCGCCGCGCCGAACTCGGCATGGTCTTCCAGAGCTACAATCTCTTCCCGCACATGAACGTGCTCGCCAACGTCACCGTCGCGCCGGTGCGGATCAAAGGCGTGGCCCGGCGGGAAGCGGAGGAGCTCGCCCGCGATCTTCTGGCGCGGGTCGGGCTCGCGGACAAGCTCGAGGCCTTTCCGGCGCAGCTCTCGGGCGGGCAGCAGCAGCGCGTCGCCATCGCCCGCGCCCTCGCGATGCGGCCCAAGGCGATGCTGTTCGACGAGGTCACCTCCGCTCTCGACCCGGAACTGGTGGGAGAGGTCCTCGCCGTCATGCGCCAGCTCGCCCGGAGCGGCATGACCATGGTGATCGTGACGCACGAAATGGCCTTCGCGCGGGAAGCCGCCGACGAAGTCGTGTTCATGTCGGGCGGCAACATCGTCGAGACGGGCCCGCCCGCGCAGATCTTCGGCTCCCCGCGGACGGAGAGGCTGCAATCGTTCCTGCGCCACTTCCGCGAGGGCTACAAGCTGTGAGCGCGCATCGGAGCGGAGACGCCGGCTCCGGCCCTCGCCATCCCGATTCCAGGTTTCAGCAAAGGATCTTCCCGATGATGCCGTCGAGCCACGCGGCCGCTCAGCACGTGCCGCCGATACCGCCTTGCGCCTTCAAGGGCCCGCTGCGCGGCCTGAAGGTGATCGATGCCGGGACCATGATCGCCGGCCCCCTCTGCGCGACGCATCTGGCCGATTTCGGCGCCGACGTGATCAAGATCGAATTGCCCGGCATCGGCGATTCCATGCGCCATTGGGCCCCGATCAAGGACGAGCGCTCGCTCTGGTGGAAGGTCATCGGCCGCAACAAGCGGCTCGTCACCCTCAGCCTCTCGACGCCCCGCGGCCAGGACCTGTTCAAGCGGATGGTCCGCGATGCCGATATCGTGGTCGAGAACTATCGCCCCGGCACCTTCGAGCGCTGGGGGCTCGGCTACGACGTCCTCTCGAAGATCAATCCGAAGCTGGTTTTCGTGCGCGTGTCGGGCTTCGGCCAGACCGGACCCTATGCGAAGCGCGGCGGATACGGCACGATCGCCGAGGCCTTCAGCGGCATCCCCTCCTTCACCGGCTTTCCCGACCGCCCGCCGACCCTGCCCGGCTTCCCGATGGCGGATTCGGTCGCGGCGACCTTCTCGGCCATGGCCGCGATGTTCGCGATCTATAGCCGCGACCAGGGCGGCAGCGGGAAGGGACAGGAGATCGACGTCAGCCTCTACGAGCCTCTGTTCCGCCTCGCCGAGGCGCAGGTCATCGGCTTCGACCAGCTCTCGATCGTCAAGGAGCGGATCGGCAACCGCCTGGCCGAGGATTCGCCCCGCAACACCTACCGCACGCGCGACGGACGCTGGGTCGGCATCTCGGCCTCCTCGCAGAAGACCTATGAGCGGCTCGCCCGGGCCATGGGCAAGCCGGAGCTGATCGACGATCCGCGCTATCGCGACAACGCGCTCCGCTGCGACAATGCCGATAGCCTCGATGCGGAAATCTCGGCCTGGTTCGGGCGGCACGACTTTGCGGAGATCTCGGCGATCTTCGAGAAGGCCGACGTCGTCGCCGGCCCCGTCTTCGACATCCGCGACATCTTCGAGGACCCCCATTACGCCGCGCGCGGCAACATCGTGGCGGTGCCGGACGAGGATTTCGGCTCGGTGCGCATGCAGAACGTCGCGCCGCGCTTCCTGGGCACGCCCGGCGAGGTTCGCCATGCCGGCCGCAGCCTCGGAGCCGACAATCGCGAGATCTTCGTCGGAGAACTCGGCCTCGGCGAAACGGAATTCCTCGACCTTCAGCGGCAGGGAGTGATCTGAGCATGACGACCGATCCCTTCGCGGGCGTCTACATCGCCGGGTGCGGCCAGACCCTCTACGAGAAGCGCTCGCCCAAGAAGGCGACCCGGCTGATCTACGAGGCGGCCGATGCCGCCCTGCATTCGGCGGGAATCGGATGGCGGGAGGTCGACGGTCTCGCGGTCACCTGCTTCAACCTTCCGCCCGACAACGTCACGACGCTCGCCGAGCATTTCGGCATCGAGGCGCGGTTTCTCTTCCAGGGCGTCTATGGCGGCGCGTCCGGCATCATCGGCATGATGCATGCCGCGCGCGCCATCCGGCACGGCGATGCCGACGTCGTGCTCTGCGCGGCCGCCGACGCCTACGACGTCGCCTCGCATAACGAGACGCTCGACCGCTTCAACGGGTCGGTCCAGAACTACATGTCGCCGCACGGCTTCGGCGGGGCCAACGGCATGTTCGCGCTCCATACCCGCCTTTACATGGAGCGATACGGGGCGAAGCCGGAGGATTTCGGCGCCTTCTGCATCGCGCTGCGGGAGAATGCGCGCAGGAACCCCAACGCCCTCCTCCGGGCGCCGATGACGATGGAGGACTATCTCGGCGCCCGGCGGATCGCCGATCCGCTGCGTCTCTACGATTGCGTGCTGCCCTGCGTCGGCGGCGATTGCGTTCTCCTGGTCAGCGAGAGGATCGCCTCCCGCCTCGAGGGGCCCCTCGTCCGCATCAGGGCCGGCGGCGAATATCACAACTACCCGGCCGGCGACGTTTATTCTCTCTCGGCCGGCTGGGCGGGCTTTTCGCCCCGCATGTACGAGCGCGCGGGGCTGGAGCCGCAGGACATGGATTTCGCCCAGCTCTACGACGATTATCCGGTGATGTGCTTCATCCAGCTCGAGGGCCTCGGCCTCGCCCCGAAGGGGGGCGCCTTCCGGTTCGTCCGCGAGACGGACATCACGACTTCAGGCAGCTTTCCCATCAATACCGGCGGCGGGCAGCTTTCGGCCGGTCAGGCCGGGGCGAGCGGCGGCATGATCGGCGTCTACGAGGCCGTCACGCAGCTTCGCGGCGAGGCGGGAGAGCGTCAGGTCGCGTGCCGGCGGGGCCTCGTCAGCGGCTACGGCATGATCGCCTATGGCCGTGGCCTGTCGGCCAGCGCCGCCATCCTCGAACGCGTGAGCTAGAGACCATGACGACCAAGCCCGTTCCGCGCATCGACGCCGTCAACGCTCCCTTCTTCGCCGCCTGCAACGAGGAAAAGGTGCTGATCCAGCGTTGCGCTGCGCCCGATTGCAAGCGCTTCAATTATTATCCACGGGTCTGCTGCCCGGTCTGCCGGCGCGGCGAGCTGGATTGGGTGGAGGTGTCGGGGCGGGGGCGCGTCGTCACCTGCACTGTCGTTCACCGTCCGCATCACGACGGCTTCGTCACCGAGATTCCCTATGTCTTCGCGGCGGTGGAACTGGAGGAAGGACCGATCATCTACGGCCGGATCGAGAGTGACGCCTCGCGGCCGCCCGCCCTCGGCACACCCGTTGCGCCCGTCTTCGTGCAGCATGTGCCGGGACAGAAGCTGCTCGCTTTCCGGCTCGCCGTGCCCCAGGCCGATATCGACGCGAAGGCGACCCTTTCGTAATTCGGCGACGTCGAAACGATCCGCCATGCGTTCCTGGCCGTCGTTCGGATGCTCTCGCGTTCCCTCCGTGTGGCCCGATGTGATCGTCGGCCTTGGCATCGCTTTCATGGGGCTCGACGCGGCGCGAGAGGTGTGGAACTCCGCCCGCGCCGACTCTCGCCTCGCCGAGGCGGAGCCCTGAGCGGGCGAATGACGCTTCCAACCTGACGGATCAAGCACCCATGGATCAGGTTCTCACGATCGGCATGCTGGTGTCGGGCCTGTTTTTCGGCTGGACGATCGGCTCGCACTATACCGGCGCGACGATGGGCATGGCCTATGGCAGCGGCCTCATCAGGAGCCGCACCCTGGCGACCGTCCTGATCGCCGTCTTCGTGCTGATCGGCGCCACCTTCGACAGCTCGCACGTCGTCTCCACCGTCGGAACGGGCATCATCCGCGACCAGGACCTGACGCCGCTCGGCGCCATGGTGATGATGCTGACGGCCGCCCTGGTCACGGCCGCGAATACCTGGATGAAGTGGCCGGTCTCGACGTCGCAGCTCGCCTGCTTCTCGGTGGTCGGCGCGGCGCTCGCCATGCACGCGCCGGTCTTCTGGGGCACGACGGTCGCGCTGCTGTTCGTGACCTGGATCGGCACGCCGCTCGCGAGCGGCCTCTTCGGCTTCGTCCTCACGGGCCTCGTGGACAGGATCAGCGGTCGCTATGGAGGCCGGGCCGAGCGCGGCCTGCGCTGGCTGCTGCTCGCCGCCTCCTGCTATGCCGCCTATACGCTCGGCGCGAACAATACGGGCAATGCGGTCGGGGTCTTCTACGGCCTGCACGAGATGAGCCAGATGCAGGCCGGCTTCGTCGGCGGCCTCGTCATGGCGCTCGGCGCCCTCACCTGGGGCCGGCCGACCCTCGAGAAGGTTGGCACCGGTCTCGTCGAACTCGACCTCAACATGGGCGTCGGGGCGAAGCTCGCCCAGAGCATCACGGCCCACACCGCAGCCTGGTTCGGCTATCCGACCTCGATGAACCAGGCGCTCCTCGGCGGCATGGCCGGGGCGAGCGGCGCGCGGGGACGCAAGCCGATGAGCTGGGATGCGGTCAGGGAGATCGTCTTCTCCTGGTTCTTCACCCCGGTCCTCGCGGGAATCGTGTCCTTCGGGCTCTATACGGTGCTGTCGTGGCTGCTCGGAGTGCGGTGATCCCTGCTGGCCTGCGAGATCGTGCTCCGATGCATCCCTTCGAAATGGCTGATCCGGGATCACGATAGAGGGGAATGCTTGCCGAGCGCACGGAAACGCCGCCGATGATCCGGCGGTCGCGGTCAGTGGCCGTCGAGCTTCCGATCGACAGGCCGAGGATAGACGATGCTCCCATCCGACCGGACGACGGCGCCCGGCGTCAGCCGGGCCGGCTCGAGCCGGCCGGGCCCCATGATGTGGAAGGCCGCCTCCCCGCGCACCAGCAAGTAATCCGCGATGATGCGGCGATGGCAGCGCCACCAGACGGCCTCCGCGCACATGACGACGCAACGCTCCCGCCGCCCTTCGGCGATCAGATGCTCCAGACCGGCGCGGAACTGCGCCGAGAGGGCATAATCCGCGTAGTTGTGGAAGCTTTCGTTCTCCCAGTAGGCGTTGAGGTCCGGCGGCTCGTCCCGCACCTTCGCCCGCAGGCCGCCGAGCGCCGCCGCGTGCTCGTAGGCCATGCCGAGCCCTTCCAAGGACCCGGGCAGCACATCGATGCCGAACTGCGGATTGGCTCTCGATTTCGGCACTCTCCTGACATCGACGACGCGGCCGATCCGGGCGTCCGCCAGCAATGCGGCGAACTCGTCGAAACTGCGGTTCGAGTGGCCGATCGTGAAGAACGGAGCCGCCACCTGGGCCCCTAGCCGTCCAGGCGCTCGAGCGCGCTCCCCTTGTGAGCGGCGATGTGATCGGTCCTGTCGCTCTTGATCTCGTATTGTGGATCGTCCTCGGAGGCGTGACGGACATGCCCCTTGTAGAGGAAATCCTGCACGTGGATTCCGATGATGATCCCCGTCACATGGCCGGCCTCCGAGTTCCAGCGCACATGATCCCCGATCTCGAAGGCATAGGCCATCTTACCGTCCTCCCCGGGCATGGGGGCATGGTCGCCTCGCCCCGTCCAGCGCTTTCTGCGCGCCGCCGTGCCGCCTTCGGCGGAATCAGCCCTCTTCTCTGTCCGATCGCATTTTCCTGACGAAAGCGACCAAGAATGCTGCGCAGGAACGCCGGCTTCTCGCATTGGCCGGGATTTGCGACGGGCGCAACGGGACGACGGCAAAGCGCCCGTGCGTCGTGACTTTGCGCCGCCTTCAATAGACGTCTGCCTGGTAGCGCGCTGTCTTCTTCAGCTCCGAGATATAGGCGATCGCGGCGTCGATGCCGCGCTTGCCGTGCTGGGCGACGACCTCCACGAGCGCTGCCTCCACGTCCTTGGCCATGCGCTTGGCGTCGCCGCAGATATAGAAATGCGCGCCGTCCTCCAGCCACCGGAAGAGGTCGGCGCCGACCTCCCGCATGCGGTCCTGGACGTAGATCTTCTCGCGCCCGTCGCGGGACCAGGCGAGCGACAGGCGGGTGAGATGCCCCGCCTTCTTCATCCCGGCGAGTTCCTCCGCATAGAAGAAGTCGCTGGCCTGCCGCTGATGGCCGAAGAAGAGCCAGTTCCGCCCCGGCGCTCCGGTCGCGCGCCGTTCCTGCAGGAAGGAGCGGAAGGGCGCGATGCCGGTGCCGGGGCCGACCATGACGATCGGCTTCGCCGGGTCCTTCGGCAGCGCGAAACCATGCGCTTTCTGCACATAGGCCCTCACGGCCCGGCCCGGGACGGCCCGCTCGCCGAGGAAGGTGGAGGCGCAGCCGAACCGGAGCCGCTGGCCGATCCGGTAGCGCACCGCATCAATCGTCAGGCTGACCTTGCCCGGGGTCGCGGCGGGCGAGGAGGAGATCGAGTAGAGCCGCGGCTGCAGCGGCTCCAGCGCCTCCACGAAGGCTTCCGGATGCGGCCGGGCGGCCGGGAACTTGTGGAGCAGCCCCAGGACGTCGAGCGCCGCCGCGTCCCCGTCCGGGTCCTCGCCGCGCGCCAGCGCCTTCGCCTTCTCGCGCGCGGCGCCTCCGAGGAGGTAGGAGAAGAGTTCCGCCAGAGCGTCGGGCGCGGCCCCGAGCGAGGTCTCCTCCAGCAGCACCTCGCGCAGGGTCCGGCCCCGCACCTCGGCCTGGGGCGAGGCGCCGAGCAGGCCGATGAGCTGGTCGACATAGCCCGGATGGTTCTCGGGAAAGACGCCGAAGGAATCGCCCGCCGCGTAGTCGAGGCCGCTGCCCTCGAGGTCGAATTCGATATGGTAGGCGGTCTTCTCCGAGCCCTCGCCGGTCAGCCGGCGGCGGCCGAGGAATACGGCCGCACCCGGATTCTCGCGGCTCGGCCCCGTGGCCGCGGCCTCGACGAGGGCGGGAGCCGCGGGAGCCGCGGGCGTCGCGGGCGTCGCGCCGAACTCCGCCATCAGCGCCTTGACGAGGCGCATCGTCTCCTTGCCGCCGGGGGCGCAGAGATTCTGCCGGCTCTCCGCGCCGAGGAAGAGGGCGTTGGCGTAGTCGGCGCAGCTATAGCCGCACTGGCCGCAATCCTGCTGCGCCATGGCCGCCATCAGACGCGGGGCCTGCGGATAGCCCTCGGCCATCTTCATGCGGTCCGGCGCCGGCAGGCTGGGGTCGTGCCAGGGCGCGTCGTCGTTGCCGGCGAGGACCGGGCCGGCCTCGGTCGCGTCATCCTTCGCCGGCGCGGCGATGCCGGGACCGCCGGGCGGGGCGATAGCACCGAGCGCGGCCGCGAGGAAACCGTTCAGCCAAGCCCGCTGGCTCGGATCGAAGGGCGCCGTATCCGGCACGAGCTGGATCGGCGCGGCTGGCAGGCTGGATGGGAGGGGAGCGTTCATTCGGCGGCCTCGCGCAGCATGGAAACCTCCTCGGCGAGCCCCTTCAGCACCTCCGGCCCGAGCCGGCGCGCGAAGGCCGCGAAGCTTTCCGAGGCGTTGCGGCGGCTCATCCAGGCCCGCAGCAGCGCCTCGACGCGCTGCGGCACCTCCTCGCCCCGGACGTTCTCGCAAAGGAGCCGGGCGACCGCCGCATCGGTGCCGAAGCCGCCGCCGACATGGAGGTGGTAGCCCTCGACCGTGTCGCCCTCCTCGCCGACCGGCACCCGGGCGCCGATCAGCCCGATATCGCCGATATAGTGCTGGGCGCAGGAATTGTGGCAGCCGGTGAGGTGGATATTCACCGGCTCGTCGACCGCGAGGCGCGCCTCGACGTAATCGGCGATCGCGAGCGCGTGGCCCTTGGTGTCGGCCGCCGCGAAACGGCAGCCGCGGCTTCCCGTGCAGGCGACGAGGCCGGCCCGCAGATTCGACGCCGTCACCGCCAGCCCCGCCGCGAGGATACGGCCCGTAGCCTCCTCTACTCTGGCATCGGGCACACCGGAAATCAGAAGATTCTGCCAGACCGTCAGGCGGATGTCGCCGTCGCCGATCTCCGCCGCGATACGGGCAAGGGTACGCATCTGCCCGCTCGTCATCCGGCCGGCCGGGAGCGCGACGCCGATCCAGTTGAGCCCCGCCTGCCGCTGCCGGTGTACCCCGATATGCGCGAGCCGGTCATAGGCGGGGCGGGCGGCGACGAAGGCCGGGTCGAGCCGCGTCAGCCTCTCGCCGAGCACCGTCTCGACCTCTTCGAGGAATTTCGGGAAGCCCCAGGCGTCGAGCAGGTATTTCAGCCGCGCCTTGTTGCGGTTGGTGCGGTCCCCGTGCGCGATGAAGACGCGCACGATCGCGTCCGCAATGCGCGTCGCCTCCTCGGGCCTGACGACGAGGCCCGTGTCGCGGGCGAAATCCTTGTGGCCCGTGATGCCGCCAAGCGTCAGCCGATACCAGATCCCGGCCTCGACCGGCGCGCCGGCGAGGACCTCCACGGCCTGGAAGCCGATGTCGTTGGTGTCCTCCAGCGTCGCGATCGAGCCCGCCCCGTCGAAAGCGACGTTGAACTTGCGCGGCAGGCCGAACATGGCCCGGCAGTTGAAGATGTGGTGCTGCCAGGCTCGCGCATGGGGGCGCGTGTCGAGCAGCTCGTGCGGGTCGATGCCGGCGGTCGCCGAGCCCGTCACGTTGCGGATGTTGTCGGCGCCCGAGCCGCGCGCCGCGACGCCGATATCCACCAGCGTCTCGAGCAAAGCCGGGCCGTTCTGCGGGCTGATCTCCCGGATCTGGAGATTGGCGCGCGTCGTCACGTGGCTGTAGCCGCCGCCATGGGCCTCGGCCGCGTCGGCGATCGCCGCGAACTGCCAGTGCTTGAGGATGCCGTTCGCGATCCTCAGCCGGCACATGTAGGAATCCTGTGTCGGCGCGACGTGGAAGAGGCCGTGATAGCGCCAGCGGAAATTGTCGTCCGGCTTCGGCTTCGCGCCGGCGAGCGCCTCGCGCCTGAGGCGTGGATAGGCGTCGAGCGGGTTGTCGGCGGCCTTCCAGCGCTCCTGCTCCGAGAGCTTGCCGCCGGCGGCGGCGCGGCTTCGCGCCTTGTCGGCCTCGGAGTCGGGCCCGGTCGGCTCGGGCGGCGTACCGCTCTGCTGAGGCAGAGCGCGGATCGCCGCCGCGCCCGAGACGAAGCCTTCGAGCCAGCGCTGCTGTTCGGGAAAGAATCCATCGGGAGGCCGGCCGGGGCCGGTCGGAAGGGCGCTCATATCGGCTCTCCTCGGCGCGCGTCGAAATCCGGGCGACGGTCGCGTCGTGGTCTGGGGAATCGAAAGGCTGATCCGCGAAGCACCGGGCGGCCTGCCGATCGACCTGGCCGTTGCCTGCGTCTGAGGAGGGTCGCCCTTGACCCGGCCGGAAGGCGGTCTCGCCGCGGATTCCGCGATCCTCCCCCGAGGGCCCGGCTTTGGACGACGGAAGGGCGGATCGTCCCCAGGGTGCTGAGTCCGAGGCCGGAGGTCAATCCGTAGGCACGCCTATAATTTATTCAATCAGCCCGATCGCCGCTCGAAATTTCCGCCAGTTGCGCGGATGTGGCCCTCGCCGCGCGCCTGGCGATCTCGAACCCGTCCACATAGGCGCCGAGCGCGCCGGGCGTGAAGGCGCGGCCGTCGATGAAGGGAGCGCCGGGCGGCCCCGCCGGGTCCCGCCCCGGCAGGGCTGCATGGTAGAGGTCGGCGCGGTAGGCGGAGCGCGCGCGGACGATATTGGCCTCGGTGAGCGCCGCCTGGCCCCACCGCACCATCTGGCTGAAGGACCAGAGCGCCTCCTCGATCCGGGGCAGCGTGGCGCCGCCTCGGTGGAAGGTCAGGTAATCGGGGATGATCCGCCGCCGGCCCGAGGGCGCGACCTGGAATTCGCCCGCAAGCAAGGCCGCCGCGAGGGCGCGCGGGGCATCGACATGGCCGCCCTCGGTCATCATGCCGGCGAGTTCCGGGCGATTGTCGGGCCGGTCGCACCAGGCCGCCGCCGCGTCGAGCGCCACCAGCAGGCGGGCCAGCGTGTCCCGGTTGGCCTCGGCCCAGTCGGCGCGCATGCCGAGCACCTTCTCGGGCGCATCGGGCCAGATGTCGGCCTTGACGGCGACGACCCGCCCGATGCCGCGCGCCACCGCCATCATGTTCCACGGCGCGTTGACGCAGAAGCCGTCGATGGCGCCGGCCGTCATCGCGTCGGCGGTGAGCGGCGGGGGCACTACGGTCATGGTCACGTCCCGGTCCGGATCGACGCCGCCGGCTGCCATCCAGTAGCGAAGCTCGTAGTTGTGCGAGGAGAACGGATAGGTCATGCCGAAGACGAGCGGCCGCGCGCCGCGCGCCCGGCGCGCCTCCACGACCGCCTTGAGCGCCTTCGCGGCCGCCAGCGCATCCGCCTCGTCCGCGAGGCCGGCGGCCGCCTCCATCGCCTCGTAGAGCGTCTGCGACAGCGTGACGGCGTTGCCGCCGCGCCCGAGCGAGAACGGCGTGATCGTCGGCGAGGGGTTGGAGCCGAGCCCCACCTGCGCCGCGACCGTCATCGGCGCCAGCATATGCGCCACGTCGAACTGGTGGAAGGCAAGGCGGTCGCGGATATTGGCCCAGGACACGTCGCGCATCAGCGCGAGGTCGAGCCCCTCGCGCGCCGCGAATCCCCCCTCCCGCGCCGCGACCAGCACCGCGACGTCGAGCAGCGGGATGAAGCCGGCCCGCACCAGCCGGCTCTCGCGGCGGCCGATGGCCGGAGCGGCCGGCTCATGCCCCGGAACGCCGTCCTCGGGCTGGTCCCTCCCGCTTGCCAGCATCGTCATTTCTCCAGAAGGGCCGATGCCGTGATGAGGCTCGCGGCGACGTCCGCGAGCTTGCGCCGCTCCCGCATCGCGGTCTGCCTCAGCAGCGTGTAGGCTTCCTCCTCGCTGAGATCGCGCACGCGCATGAGGATCGCCTTGGCGCGGTCGACCGTCTTGTGGGCCTGCAGCTCGCTGCGCGCGGCCTCCAGCTCGCGCTGGAGCCGGTCGAAGGCGGCGAAGCGGCTGATCGCCATGTCGACGATCGTCTTCACGCGCTCCTTCTTCAGTCCGTCCACGACATAGGCCGAAACGCCGGCCTCGATGGCCGCGCGGATCGTGTCCTCGTCGGACCGGTCGACGAACATCGCCACGGGTCGGGACACTACGCGCGAGACCTGGAACATCTGCTCGAGCATGTCGCGGCTCGGATTGGCGAGGCCGATGACGATCACGTCGGGCGCGGCCTCGACGAGGCGCCGCACCAGGCTGGCCGTCGTCGGGATGACGACCAGCTCGGTGACGCCCGCCTCGCGCAGCCCGTCCACGACGATCGCCGAGCGAACGGGATTGTCGTCGACGACCGCGACGCGGATCGGGGCTCTGGTCTGGGAATCAGCCACGGGACGGCATCATGCCCCGGGCGGGATTTCGCTCAAGCACGATGGTTGGGCGGTGCTGCCCGGCCGGGGGGCAGGGCCGGACATCCGGGCCGCCGCGCAGGCGCCCGGCCCAGCCGGCATCCATGATGCGGCGCACAAAATTTGGGCGGCCGGGCACCGGCGCGGCGCCATTTCGGACATGGCGCCCACCCTCGACGTCGCGATCGAATCGGCCGTTGCCCCGATGCCCGGGAGATCGAGCCGTTTCCCGGAACTGGCATGGCTCCTGCCTCCATTCCACCAATGGCGGGCGCACCAGGCAAAGCCGCCGATCCTGCATCCGAGGGCCCCGCTGTCGCGGTCCTCGGGGCTGGGCCGGCGGCTTTTCTTGTCGGTCGCGAGACAATGGGCGCGTTGCGCCGCAGCACGGAGGCTTGCATGACGAAGCAGAACGGTGTCGCCGCGCGCCCCTTGCCGCAGACCCGCCGCGATCTTCTCAAGGGCACGGCCGCCACGGCGGCCCTGCTCGGGGCGGCGCGCGCGCTCCTGCCGGGCGGCGCCTGGGCGCAGGAGGCCGGCCCGGAGGTGCGGGGCGCGAAGCTCGGCTTCATCGCCCTGACCGACGCCGCGCCGCTCTTCGTCGCCAAGGAGAAGGGCCTCTTCGCCAAATACGGCATGCCCGAGGTGGAGGTCGTGAAGCAGGCCTCCTGGGGCACGACGCGCGACAATCTCGTGCTCGGCTCGGAGGGCAACGGCATCGACGGCGCCCACATCCTGACGCCGATGCCCTACCTCATCTCGGCCGGCCGGGTGACGCAGAACAACGTGCCGACGCCGATGTACATCCTGGCGAGGCTCAACCTGAACGGCCAGTGCATCTCGGTCGGAAAGGACTATGCCGGGCTCGGGATCGGCACGGACGCGGCGCCGTTCCGCAAGGCGCTGGAGGCCAGGAAGGCGGCCGGCAAGTCGGTCAAGGCGGCCATGACCTTCCCCGGCGGCACCCACGACCTGTGGATCCGCTACTGGCTGTCCGCCGGCGGAATCGACCCCGACCGGGACATCGAGACGATCGTCGTTCCGCCCGCGCAGATGGTCGCCAACATGAAGGTCGGCACCATGGACTGCTTCTGCGTCTGCGAGCCCTGGAACCTCCAGCTCGTCCACCAGGGCATCGGCTACACGGCGCTGACCACCGGCGAGCTGTGGGACAAGCATCCGGAGAAGGCTTTCGCGATGCGGGCCGCCTTCGTCGACAGATATCCCAAGGCGGCCCGCGCGCTGCTCATGGCCGTGATGGAAGCCCAGATGTGGTGCGAGAAAACGGAGAACCGCGCCGAGGCCGCGGCCATCTGCGCCAAGCGGCAATGGATCAACTGCCCGGTCGCCGACCTCGCCGACCGCATGAAGGGCAGGTTCGACTACGGCCTCCCCGGCAAGGTGGTGGAGCGGAGCCCGCACGTCATGCGCTACTGGGCCGACCACGCCTCCTATCCGTTCCAGAGCCACGACCTCTGGTTCATCACCGAGGACATCCGCTGGGGCCGGTTCGAGCCGAATGTCGACGCGAAGGCGCTGATCGGCAAGGTCAACCGCGAGGATCTCTGGCGCGAGGCCGCCAAGGCGCTGGGCGTGCCGGCCGCCGAGATCCCCACCTCCACCTCGCGCGGCGTCGAGACGATGTTCGACGGCAAGGTCTTCGATCCGGCCGATCCGGCCGCCTACCTGAAGAGCCTCGGCATCAAGCGCGCCGAGATCTGAGCTGCCCCCTCCCGGAGTCCCGACGATGACCCTGACGGTTCGACCCCTCGAAACCGATGCGGCCCTGCCGGTGTCCCGCGGCCGCATCGCGGCCTTCCGCGCGTTTCCGCGCAAGGCGGGCCCGACGCGCGCAAGGACGGCGCGGCCGGAGAAGACCGAGAGTCCCGCCCGCTCCGGCCCCGCCGCGCGCGACGTCGCGGCCCGGCTCGGCCGCGCGCTGCGGGGCCTTGCCGCGGCCCTCGCGCCGCCGCTCGTGGTGCTGGCGCTGCTCCTGACGATCTGGGAGCTGCTCTGCCACAAGGCCGGCTCGGCCCTGCCGCCGCCCTCGCAGGTGCTGAGCGACACCTGGGAACTGATCGTCGACCCCTTCTATGATCGCGGCGGCATCGACAAGGGGCTGTTCTGGCACCTCTCCGCCAGCCTTCAGCGCGTCGCCCTCGGCTACGTGCTGGCGGCGGGGGCCGGCATCGCGCTCGGCACGCTGGTCGGCCAGTCCGAATGGGCGATGCGCGGCCTCGATCCGATCTTCCAGGTGCTGCGCACCGTGCCGCCGCTCGCCTGGCTGCCGCTCGCCCTCGCCGCCTTCCGCGACGGCCAGCCCTCCGCGATCTTCGTCATCTTCATCACGGCGATCTGGCCGATCATCATCAACACGGCGGTCGGCATCCGCAACATCCCGCAGGATTACCGCAACGTCGCGCAGGTGCTGCGGCTCAACCATTTCGAGTTCTTCTGGAAGATCATGCTGCCCTCGGCCGCGCCCTACATCTTCACGGGCCTGCGGATCGGCATCGGCCTGTCCTGGCTCGCGATCGTGGCGGCCGAGATGCTGATCGGCGGCGTCGG